>NZ_JBHHMI010000105.1:0-304 GCF_042136365.1 Paenibacillus enshidis
TTTATTTTTTTCGGTGCCTTGCTCCGCTCCCTCCTTCTCTCTCGGTCGGTTTCATCACCTAAACGCTCTGCTTTCTCTTAAGAACGTCTCATGACCTCGAACCGATCTGCTTCTCCATAAGGCACAATCAAAAAGATAATAGATCCATTCGATGGTCCAGAATAGCGTAACAACAGGCATTTTCGTGCCTCATTTGATCCGTTATTTACTTTAACGTGCCTAAAGTGTATTTTCGGTTCCTGGTTTTCTGTTTTTCTGTACCTGATCCAACGGGATAATCGTGCAAGGCTCCTGAAAAGCGAGT
>NZ_JBHHMI010000012.1:0-121727 GCF_042136365.1 Paenibacillus enshidis
GGGACGTAGCTCAGCTTGGTAGAGCACCTGGTTTGGGACCAGGGGGTCGCATGTTCAAATCGTGTCGTCCCGATACTAATAAAAAGGAATCCGTTAGATGCTCTAGCGGGTTTCTTTTTATTTCTGGCCACCACCTACGACAGTCAAAGCCGGACGACATTTTATCCTGGACGAACGGTGAAACACAAACGAGGCCAGTATATGGTCTTACGCAAGCAACTTCAGATGAGACAAACCCCATCCGCTCGTAAACGCCTCAAGGAATATACTTCCCAAACCTGCCCAAAGTGTGGGTATATTGAACGAGCCAATCGAAACAAAAAGACGCGTAGCTTTGAATGCCGAACCTGTCACTATCGTTCGAACGATGACCGAATCGGTGCCATGAATCTGTACCGCAAAGACTTGAGTCATGAGTTGTTGACTAGCAATTAAACGTATAAAGTCAGGTTCCCTCGGTCACACTAACACAAAAAGTGGGATAGAAGGGATTCATGTGAACCGACTCAAACTGAAAAAACAGTTCAGACGCCGTTGGAGACAATGGAGAAGGGCATTGTGGTCCTTCTTTATGGCGGGCGCTGCAGCTTTTGCTTTTTATACGGTTATGCTGTCTGATCATCTTGAGGATCTTCTGACAGGTGAGGAGCCTGCGACGATGGAGGCCATGGGACAAGTCGAAGAAGGGAACTTGAAGGATCAGCTTTCGCAGCAGCAGAGGAAGTTTATTGAATCAGTGCGGAATACCGAATTAAGCAGAGAAGTCCATTTGCTTACCAACTATGTCTGCGGGACTGAAACCTCGCTGCTTGGCATCTATCAGGCTGATGACCTGGCTTCTTTGCTGACACAGCATCCGGAGTGGAGCGGCCGCTTGAACCCGAAGGGAGAGGTGTGGCTTGAACGGGAAGTTGCAGATCTTTCCCCGGTATGTAAAAAAAATTCGTATATGGGAATCGGCTCCGAAGGGCAGCTGACTCTGTTTGAAGGTCCACCGCAAAAGAAAAAGGTGATTCGTACCTTTTTTCAGCTTGATATAGGCAGCATGGAAACATCGTTGCCGGAGGGTGTTTTTCAGCAGTTGCGGGATGGAATTCGAATTCAGGATATAGAGGAGTATAACAGTGTGATCTCGACCTTCAGCGATTATGCGGTGGAACAGACACGTAAAGTGATGGGACAGGAATATTAAAAAGATTACAGGCAGGAGGGACGCGCAAAACGCGTCTCTTTTTGTCATGTCATTTAAAAGAAAGTTTTTCGACTCTAGGCATCAAACATTTGTTATAATGGAGTGAACAATACATATGTTCGCTTTTGTACACAGGGGAGAGATGGTTTTGCGCATTTTGGGAATCGATCCGGGGATAGCGATTGTAGGCTTCGGATTTGTCGATAAACAGGGCAGCAAGGTGATCCCGGTTCAGTACGGATGTATCCAGACGGAAGCCCATACACCAGAGGAAGAACGTTTGCTGCATGTCTATGAAGGCATGAAGCAACTGATTGAGAAATACAAACCTGATGCTGTCGCATTGGAAAAGCTTTTTTTCAACCGGAATGTCACCACCGCAATGACTGTCAGCCAAGCACGGGGGGTGCTTGTACTTGCTGCTGTTCAGAGCGGTCTCCCGGTTGCCGAATACACACCAATGCAGGTCAAACAGGCCATCGTAGGTTATGGCAAAGCTGAGAAGCAGCAGGTGCAGGAGATGGTCCGGATGTTCCTGAAGCTGCAAGCTGTGCCCAAGCCGGATGATGTGGCTGATGCTTTGGCTGTGGCAATATGTCACGCCCATTCTTATACTTTAAATTCCAAACTGAATGAGGTATTGCGGAGATGATTGACTTTTTACGGGGACAGGTTGCCCATTTGGAAAATGACTATATTGTACTTGATGTGCAGGGGGTTGGATACCGTGTATTTTGTCCCAACCCCTACGCTTTTGCCAAATCCGAACGAGCTGTAACAGTTTATACCCATCATCACGTGAGGGAAGATGCGATCCTGCTGTTCGGCTTTTCTACCCGCGAAGAACAGCAGCTGTTCCGGAAGCTGATCGAGGTATCGGGGATCGGGCCGAAGGTTGCTTTGGGTATTTTGGGAGGTGGAACGCCTGCACATGTCGTATCCGCCATTTATCAGGAGAATATTACTTTTCTGACGAAACTGCCGGGAATCGGTAAAAAGACGGCCCAGCGCATGATTCTGGATTTGAAGGACAAGCTGGACGGCATCGGTTCGGCTGCGATGGACACGGGATTGTTTGCGCCTCCACAGGCCGTCGAGGAAGGAGAGGTTTCGTATTGGAGCGAGGCCCGCGAGGCCCTGAAAGCGCTAGGTTATACGGATGCCGAATTGGACAAAGCATGGGCCAAGATGAAGAAAGATACTTCGCCGGACGACTCTGTAGATATCCTGATGAAACGGGCGCTGCAGATGCTGTTCGCAGGTTAGTCGGAAGGACTGACAGCAGAATAGGAGCGATGCCATATGGAAGACCGGATTATTTCGGCGAACTTAATGATGGAAGACCAGGCGGTGGAGCTGAGTTTGCGCCCCCGCTTTTTGAATGAATATATCGGACAGAACAAGGTTAAGGAAAATCTGAAAATTTATATCGAAGCGGCCAAAATGCGTAATGAGGCGCTTGATCATGTGCTTTTATATGGTCCGCCGGGACTGGGGAAAACGACGTTGGCCAACATTATTGCCAATGAATTGGGTGTGAATTTGCGGACGACATCAGGACCTGCCATCGAGCGTCCGGGCGACCTGGCTGCCCTGCTCACCAACCTACAGGAAGGGGACGTTCTCTTTATCGACGAAATTCACCGGCTGCATCGTACCGTTGAAGAGGTGATGTACCCGGCGATGGAGGATTTTGCTCTGGATATTATGATCGGCAAAGGCCCCAGCGCACGTTCCGTCAGACTGGATTTGCCTCCTTTCACCCTCATAGGAGCAACGACGAGGGCAGGCCTGTTGTCGGCCCCGCTGCGCGACCGGTTCGGAGTGATCAGCCGTCTGGAGTTTTATACGACAGATGAGCTTGCTTTTATTGTGTCACGTGGAGCCGATATTCTCGGGATCAAAATTGTTGGCAATGCGGCCGAAGAAATCGCGCTGCGGTCGCGCGGAACACCACGGATTGCCAACAGGCTGCTGAAGCGGGTCAGAGATTTTGCCCAGGTGCAGGGAGACGGGATGATTACCCAGGCTGTCGCTGAGGAAGCGCTCCAGCGTCTGCAGATTGATCCGCGCGGGATGGACGAAATTGACCATAAAATGCTGAAAGCGATGATTCAGAATTTTCGAGGGGGGCCAGTCGGGCTGGATACCATTGCAGCGACAATAGGTGAGGAAGGCCAGACGATTGAAGATGTATACGAGCCGTATCTGCTGCAGATCGGCATGCTGCAAAGAACACCTCGAGGAAGGATTGCTACGCCTGCCGCCTACGCTCACTTGGGCCTGCCCATGCCTGAAGGGAACTGAGGGCATTTTTGGACAATAGAGGATAAAAGTATGATGGCTCATAAGGACGAAGCTGATAAAAAAGCGGTATGCACTATGGGGGAAGGAATACAGTGGGAATGAAAAAAGGTTACAAATGGATGCGTTATATTATGCTGGGTGCGGCCTTATTTATATCCACTGGCAGCTTGTATAATCCGGCATATGGTGATGATGCACAGGATTCCATCCGGGTGGTAATGTTCGCTGATCTCGGAAGCACCTATAAATCAACTGTTCCTGCCGTTACATTGAAATCGGATGGCGACTGGAGCGTGGGAGAAGGACCAGACGCCGATCACCGGACCTGGGCTTCCCTTCCGTCCGGACAATCAGTTCGATTCAGCGTTGACGGCTTTCGGGTAAAGGTTATGGAAACAGGGGATTATCAGGCAGCGTCCGCTGCCGCCAAAATCCTGCAGGGTACGAGTGACAAGCCGATTCTGTTTACCGATTCGAAAAACGGAAGAACGGTCTATCAGCTCTACACCGGCATGTATGCCAGTGCCGAGGCGGCTCGGACGGCTGCAACCAGAGTTGCCGCGTCCGCTGCTTCCCAGTTGGGCGGACAGACGCCGGCGGCAGTCGGCAATCTCCACTTGACTGCAGGCACGTTCGCTGGAGAGCAGGAGGCGGGCAGGGTCAGAAACGATATCCAGTCTGCCGGATTTGACGCATATACGGTGCTGCTCTCCAGCGGAGAGTATGCCGTATGGGTCGGTGAGGCTGTATCAAGCAGTCAGTTGGCTGGTATCCGTGAAGCAGTAACCGGAGCGTTACCGGAAATCACCTTGTCGGAGGCGTACTTGTCGGAGCCTGCTCTTATCATCCGGCAGGATGCGGGGACGGCGGGAGGCAGTCCTCAAAATCTGAGGCACTATATGCTAAGTGGTCCGGATAACGGAAATGTCATGATTCATGGGGATGGAGCGGGGATACAGGTTATCGAGAGATCCCAACGTACATACCGCGGCGATTTTGAAATCAGCAAACTGTCCGGTCAACTGGCACTGGTGAATGAGCTGCCTGTAGATCAATATTTGTATTCCGTAGTAGGGGCGGAGGTCTATGCCTCCTGGCCGGTGGAAGCCTTGAAGGCTCAGGCAGTGGCCGCACGCAGCTACGCGCTGTTTCAAAGCAATAAATTTAAAATAGCTGATGTGGTGGATACGACGCTCAGTCAGGCTTATAACGGGCTGGCCAGCGAGAATGGGAAAGTTAGTGACGCTGTGGATGCCACCTCCGGAGAAGTATTAATGAGCGGAGGCGAAGTGATTGAAGCCGTCTTTTCCGCCAACGCCGGCGGCACTACTGCCGATCCGTCGGAAGTATGGAACGGGGGAGGCACGGTGTTTGCAAGTGTGGACAGCCCTGGGGATGCGAGTGCGCAGGAAGGGACCAAGATGTGGTACTATGTGCTGCTGGACAATGGCAAAACAGGTTATGTCAGGGAAGACAACGTGAGGGAGAGTAAGGTTATGACTGGTGCAGGTCTGGCCGAAATGACCGTTACGTCAGACGGCACCAATGTGCGGCCGATCCCGCAAATCCAGTCGGATGTAGCGGTTGTAGCCCAGATGAATCCGGGGGATGAGGCAGTTGTTCTTGCCAAAGTGCCGGAGTCCGGAAGCTACACTTGGGTCAGAGGGCCGTTTACGTCGGACCAGCTTCTCAAATCCATGCAAGGGAAAATTACCGGAACGCTTCCCGAAACGATCCTGCATATGGACGTAACGGATCGGGGGCCATCCGGTAGAGTCGTGGAAGTGGAAGCGAACGGACAGCCTCTGAGTGTAAAATATCCGGATATGTACCGCTCGGTAATGGGCAGTCTGCCAAGCACGAAGTTTGATATTAGCGGAACAGGCAGTTATACTGTATTAGGCGCTGACGGGGAAACGAGCCATATTAGCGGCGCAGCAGGGGCTGAGCTGATTTCCGGCAGCGGAGAGGGCACATGGTCCGGCAGCGGCATGGTTGTAATGAACGGGTCCCATGAAGCTCGTGTGATTGACAAGGAGCAGCGCTTCATCTTTACCGGCCAGGGCAACGGGCATGGTCTCGGCCTGTCCCAATGGGGGGCCAAGGGTATGGCGGATGAAGGGTATGATTATAAGGAAATTTTGCAACACTATTACCAGAATGTTTCTATAGTTAAGGAATGAAGACATAAATGGATGTAAACTTATATGATTTTCATCTGCCGGAGGAGCTGATTGCGCAGACACCGCTTAAGGAGCGGAGCTCCTCCAGGCTGCTGACGTTAAACAAACAAAGCGGTGAAATCGGGCATCATACGTTCAAGGATATCGTGAACTTTCTGAATCCGGGAGATACCCTGGTGTTGAATGATACGAGGGTTATACCTGCCCGCCTTTTTGGAGTCAAGGAGGACACAGGCGCGAAGGCTGAAGTGCTGCTGCTCAAAAATCTGGAGGGCGACCGGTGGGAAGCTCTCGTGAAGCCGGGCAAAAAGCTGAGGAAGGGCACTGTGATCCTTTTTGGTGATGAATTGAAAGCGCGGATCGATGAAGAAGGCGACATGGGCGCGAGAATCATTACTTTTTCTTATCAAGGCGTGTTTCAGGAGATTCTGGACCGGCTTGGGCAAATGCCCCTGCCGCCGTATATCCGCGAGAAGCTGGATGACAAGGAACGCTATCAGACCGTATACGCGAAGCATGAAGGATCTGCCGCCGCACCGACTGCGGGGCTGCATTTTACCGAGGAGCTGCTGGACGAGATTCGTAGCCACGGGGTGTCCATCGCGTTTGTTACGCTTCATGTCGGTTTGGGAACCTTCCGGCCCGTGTCGGTTGAGGTGATCGAAGAGCATGAAATGCATGAGGAATATTATTCCTTGTCCAGGGAGACGGCCGAGCTGTTGAATGATACGAAGGCACGAGGCGGCCGGATCGTAGCGGTCGGAACGACCAGTTGCAGAACGCTTGAGACGGTGGGGAGCGCATGCGCGGGTGGTCCACTTAAAGAAATGAGCGGTTGGACCCAAATTTTCATGTACCCGGGCTATGAATTTAAAGTGGTGGATGCGCTGATCACCAACTTTCATTTGCCCAAGTCAACACTCGTGATGCTGGTCAGCGCCCTTGCCGGCCACGAGCATATCATGACAGCCTACCAGGAGGCGATTGACCGTAAATACCGGTTTTTCAGCTTCGGGGATGCCATGTTTATTTATTAATGATTAACCTAAGGAGTATAGATCATGTCACCTGCAATTACTTATGAACATATCAAAACATGCAAGCAGTCCGGAGCACGGCTTGGAAGAGTGCATACGCCGCACGGTGTGATCGAGACTCCTGCCTTTATGCCGGTAGGGACACAGGCCACTGTCAAAACGATGAGTCCCGAAGAGCTGAAAGAGATGGATGCCCACATTATCCTGAGCAATACGTACCATCTCTTCCTTCGTCCGGGCCATGACATTGTCAGGGAAGCTGGCGGACTGCATAAATTCATGAACTGGGACCGCCCGATCCTGACAGACAGCGGGGGCTTTCAGGTGTTCTCGTTAAGCGAAATGCGCAAAATTACCGAGGAAGGTGTTGAATTCCGTTCCCATCTGAACGGGGATAAGAAGTTTCTCTCCCCCGAAGTGGCCATGGAAATTCAAAATGCGCTCGGGTCGGATATTATGATGGCATTTGATGAATGTCCTCCATATCCTGCGGAGTATGAGTATGTAAAAAAATCGCTGGAACGTACAAGCCGGTGGGCGGAGCGCTGCCTCCAAAGCCATGCCCGTCCACATGATCAAGGGCTGTTTGCGATTGTTCAGGGCGGCATGCATGCAGACCTGAGAAAGCAAAGTGCGGCCGATTTGACTTCCATGGATTTCCCGGGGTATGCTATTGGTGGACTGAGCGTAGGTGAACCGAAGCATATGATGTATGAAATGCTGGAGTCTACTGTGCCACTGCTTCCTTCGGGCAAGCCCCGCTATCTGATGGGGGTGGGTTCGCCTGACGCACTGATTGAAGGCGCTATCCGTGGTGTCGATATGTTCGATTGTGTGCTTCCAACCCGTATTGCGCGTAACGGCACAACAATGACAAGCCAGGGACGTCTGGTTGTCCGCAATGCCCAATATATGCGTGACTTCGGCCCGTTGGATCCCGCTTGCGATTGCTACACATGCAGAAACTATTCGCGCGCTTATTTACGTCATTTGATCAAGGCTGACGAAACATTCGGCCTCCGGCTGACAACTTATCATAACCTGTACTTCCTGCTTAACCTGATGCGCAATGTAAGACAGGCCATCATGGAGGACAGGTTGCTGGACTTCAGGGACGAATTTTTCGAGCAGTACGGTCTTCATGATAATGAAAAAGGATTCTAAACAAGACATGTAATGATGCTTTAAGCCTTGAAAGGGGGGAAATATAATATGTTGAATTTTGCAGCAGCGGCTGCCGGTGGTGGCACCAATAACCTCTTGGGTATGGTATTGCCGTTCATTCTGATGTTTGCTATTTTCTACTTCCTGCTCATCCGACCACAGCAAAAGAAACAGAAGCAGCGCAACTCCATGCTGGGTGCTCTGAAAAAAGGGGATAAGGTCGTCACCATCGGGGGACTTCATGGAACCATTGCAGAGATTACAGATGATATTGTAGTTCTGCGTGTGAACGACGTTACCAAGCTGACGTTTGATCGCAGTGCGATCAGTACCGCTACGGTCGTGAATGAGAAAGCTGGCGAAGCAAGCAAATAACCAGACCATCTAAAAAACCGAGCTCTTTTTGGAGAGTCCGGTTTTTTTCTTGTATCAAGAAAGTTCCATTCAGGATGTTTTACTCAGGTTGATTCCCAGCATTCCTCCAAAAGCGCCAAGAATGAAGGCCGCAGACAAGTGCAAAAGATCCTGCATATTTACACGTGAATCCAAGGCCAAAAAGCCGATCACCAGAACGGCTATCCCGTAAACCACCCCCGTTAGTCCCCCTTGATACCAGCCTTTTTTTTCCGATCTTCTGCCTGATACAAAACCGCCTGCCAGCATGGAAATGCCATGAATAATGTAAGTGAAAAGGGATAAGTCCTGCTCCTGCATGCCTGTGAGCCATAGCAGCAAGGACAGTATAAGCGCCCCGATCATCATCCACACAAAAGCATAGAACAGACCGGATAAAAGGGGGCTGGATACACGATTGGACCAACGGCGGATCAAATCCATCTTACTGACCTCCTCCGAAAATATCATATATCCCATTCTATGGCCGCGCGGCCGCGGATAGTACAAGCTATCCTCTTCCATCGCTACTTTTTCCATTAATTAAAAGTCAATTTTTCCGTATGCGACGACCTGGTCAGGGCGAGAATACCAATACGCGTTCTGATCTCCCGAGTGGGGTACACAGGAGGATGAGATTTGCTATGGTTGACCATATAGGAATGCATATCTTTCGTACGGTGTTGATGTATGTGGTGCTGTATGTGATTATGCGGATCATGGGCAAACGGGAAATTGGCAAGCTGTCTCTCTTTGATCTGATTATTTCTATCATGATGGCCGAAATTGCCGTTTTTTCGCTGGAGGATGTCAAGCGGCCTCTTTATGATGCGTTTGTGCCTCTGGCAACGCTGCTGATTCTTCAGATCAGCATAGCTTATATTAGTCTCAAAAACCGCGGCTTACGGCTTTGGTTTGACGGAAAGCCTGCAGTGATTATTGCCGGAGGCGAACTGGATCGCGAAATCATGGCCAAGCAGCGATACAATCTGGATGACTTGATGCTCCAGTTGAGGGAGCAAAGTATAGCCAGTATATCGGAAGTGGATTATGCGATTCTGGAGACGAGCGGCAAACCTACGGTGATCCCGAAAATAAACGGCCTTGAAAACACGAACAATTCAGAGAATGCAGCCTCTCCATCTGCTGAGGGGGGCGTGTCCTCTCCCATCAGGAAGGAGCTTGAAAAGTTCAAGTATGAAGGGCTGCCCATTCCGCTCATTATGGACGGTAAAGTGCAGGACGCCAATCTTGAGAAGTTAAACAAGACCAGATTCTGGCTGAAAAATCAAATTCAGCTTCAAGGTCATAACGATTTCAAGGATATTTTTCTGTGTACATTGGACCACAACGGCAAGCTGTATGTCAGTGCGGGGGACAGGAGGCAATAAGCACTTTTTTCCGGATATTCCTCTCAAGTTCTGAACCACCTCCGCACAAAGGGAATGCGGTGCAACTGATCCCATACGATCATGCCTGTACAAGTCATAAACACCAGATACAGCACCATTCCGCTCAAAGACGAACTGATAAACTGCAGCCAAAGCGAGTCGCTGAAAGGAAGATGGCGGTAGGCATAAAACACGGCCCCGCCCATCAAAAGCATCCCGGCAACCGTTTTGAACCAATCCCCCGGCTTCATCTGATAGCCAAGCAGTCTGCTTACACTGTATCCGTGCAGCAGGGTCACAGCCATGCTGTTTACACATATGGCGGTTACGCCACCGTAAATGCCATATTCGGGCCGGGATGCCAGGGCGATGATCAGCGTGATTTTAATAATAGCGCCTGCTGCGGTATTCATGAGCGCCTGGCCTGGACGATTTAACGCCTGCAGGGCAGCCTGCAGGGGGGCTTGAATATAAATGAACAGGGCAAATGGAGCCATAAGCTTCAGCATCGCTGCGGCCTCCGTGTTGTTGTACAGCAGCATACATACCGGCTCAGCGAGCACGTACATTAGTACGGCAAACGGAGCGCCGGTAACCAGAGAGAGCCGCAGAGACTGGTTCAGCCTGTTGTGAACAACCGTCCAGTTCCCTCCTGCAGCAGCTTCGGACAGGGAAGGAACGAGCGAGATAGCCAGAGAAGTGGTCAAGGCGCCCGGCAGAAGCAGCACCGGGATGATCATGCCTTGCAGCACTCCGTACTGGGCGGTTGCTACGGCGGTTGCAATTCCTGCAGCTGCAAGGCTGCGCATCAGCACGATTGATTCAAGCAGGTAGGAAATTGAACCGACCAGTCTGCTGGCGGTTACCGGTATGGATAGGGACAGCAGGGGCCCGAGTATTTTCGCTTTCCCGGAAACGCTCCTTTTCGGTTGAATATCCTTAGGAGGATCCTTATGGTGCCTGGCGTACTGCCACAGCAATACGAACATGCCGATCAGTTCGCCAACCATGGCTCCAAGCATAGCGCCAGCGGCAGCAAATTCGATTCCCTTGGGCAGCAGCAGATACGAAAACCAAATGACACAAATAATGCGGATGACGGTTTCGGCTATAGAAGATGCCGCAGACGGAATCATGTTTTGCTTCCCTTGAAAGTAGCCGCGGTACACCGATGATACCGCCACGATAACAATCATGGGCGTCATACTGACAAAAGTGTGGTACACACGGTTGTCTGTAAGAATATGGTTAGTAATCCAGGGAGCAAAGACAAGGCAGAGAATCAGAAATATCATACCCAGGGTAACCGTGAATTCGAGTGAAGCATACAGGATACGCCTGGAACGCTCCGGGCGCCCCTCCGTCTCGGCTTCAGCGACCAGTTTGGCGACAGCTAAAGGGATTCCTCCGGTGATGAGTGTGATGATGACGATGAAAAACGGATACCCCTGCTGGTATAATCCGACGCCTTCAGGGCCGATGATACGGGGAAGCATAATGCGCGGAACGAAGCCTAGCAGCCGGTTGATGATACCTGCGGCAAGCAGTATGATGGCTCCTTGAATAAAGGTTTGTTTTCTCAACCGCAACTCCCTCTTCCGTCAGATTTGGGCTGGACCTGCTTACAGCATGTAGTAAATGGATATGCCTAACCTGTCCCCTTTCATGACAAGCCTGTGAATAACCTGAATGGTAAATTAAGAAAGGCGGGATATTGTAGTTGACGGAAGGACGGATTACATATATTGTTTGCATGTACGGTTTATGTTTGCTGGACGGCTAAGAGCGCGTAGAATCCTTTTAATAGCACGGTTCAGGAGGTTGAAGTCATGGGCATGGAAGAGCTGGATGAACATTATCTGGAAGAGGCTGTTGAGATGCTGTGCCGCAGCAAAGCTGAAGAGCTTAGACTGGTAGGCTATGAGCATGTGACCAGCAAGGATGTCTGGGACTGTGTGAGCAGTCGATATGAGCAAGAAGGAATTCCCCCGCTGCATAAGCTTGTGAACGATATTCTTTCGCTGAAAGCGACCAGCTTCATGAACTTTTTAACAATGTCCGCACTCCGGGGATCCACTTTCGAATAGGGAGGGGATCTTTTTTGTGGTCAAATTGACTGCATTTGCTGAGGTGCTATAATAGGAATATTGAGAATTGAAAGGGGATCATGGGACGGCATGAAGAGAGTGGTAAGTTTCATCCTGGTCGTGCTCATAACCGCTGGAGTTATGATCGGGACCAGCCCGGCCTTATTGCAAAGCTTAAAATTGGGCCTCGACTTAAAGGGAGGCTTTGAAGTTTTATACGAAGCTCAGCCCATGCAGGGAGGACAAGCAGTAACCAGAGAATCGCTGATACAGACTGCCAAAAGCCTTGAGGCGAGAATTAATGCCATGGGGACTAGCGAACCTGAAGTAACCACGGAAGGGAGCAACCGTATCCGTGTACGGATTGCTGGTGTGACGAATGAAGCGGAAATGCGTGCCATGCTGAAGAAACCGGCTCAATTGACCTTCCGCAGTGCGGCTGAGGGAGATAAGCCGGGAACTTACAGCAAAATTGAGCTGCGCGGTGAGGATTTTGTAGAAAATGGAGCTTCAGTTTATAGCAATCAGTTGAACCAGCCTGAAATCAGCATTAAGGTGAAGGACAGCGCCAAATTTGCCGACATTACAAAGCGCTTGATCGGTAAAGAGCTTGCGATTTATCTGGACGAAGAGCGGTTGTCGGCTCCAACCGTGCAACAGCAACTGACAGACGGTACTGCGTCGATTACCGGTAGTTATACCCGCGAAGAAGCAACCCGCATTGCCGATACTATCAATTTGGGCGCCCTGCCGCTTAGCCTTACAGAGAAATATTCGCAGAGCGTCGGCGCCACATTGGGGCAATTATCCTTACATCAGACGATTGTTGCGGGTCTGATCGCATCGGTTATTATTTTGCTGTTCATGATTCTGATGTATCGTGTTCCGGGCCTGATTGCCAGCTTCTGTCTGATTCTGCATACATGGCTGGTGCTTGCCATCTTCTATTTCGGTGATTTCGTGCTGACACTGCCGGGAATCGCGGCCTTCGTGCTCGGGATCGGCATGGCGGTCGACGCGAATATCATTACTTATGAACGGATCAAAGAGGAGATTCTTAGTGGCAAGTCCATCCGCTCTTCTATGGTTGCCGGAGGCAAGAATTCCTTCCGTACCGTAATGGACGCCAATATCACAACAATTATTGCAGGGCTTGTCATGTTTGCACTGGGTACGGGTTCCGTTAAAGGCTTTGCCCTGGTGCTAATCGTGGACATTGTCGTAAGTATTCTTACCAACGTGTTCTTCTCACGTTTCCTGCTCAATCTCCTGATCAAGGCTGATGTGATTAAGAAGCCTAAGTATTTCGGTGTAAAGGAGAGTGAGATTCGTGCGCTTTAATTGGAATTGGAATTATATGAAGGCCAGCAAATATTTTTACGGATTCTCGATTGCGCTGGCTATCGTAGGGATTATATGCGTGTCCATCTTCGGACTTAATTATGGCGTCGATTTCCGTTCAGGGTCCAATATAGACGTGAATTTGACGAAACCGGTTACTCAGGCCCAGATTCAATCCTTGCTGGATTCACAGGGAATTGGAGAAGATGTCGATTACACGCCTGGGAATGACCGCTTCGGCATTCGCTTCTCCAAAGTACTGAACGATCAGCAGGTCAATGAATTGAAATCTGCCTTTAACTCGAAGCTGGATCAAGGAGCTTCCTTCGAAGTCAATACCGTAGATACGGAAATGGCCAAGGAATTGGAGCGCAACGCGATTTACGCGGTTTTGATTGCCTGTGTGGCGATCGCGATTTTCGTATCCATCCGTTTCGAATGGCGCTTTGCCATTGCGGCGATTGTATCGCTGTTGCATGACGCGATTCTGGTCATCGCCATATTTGCCATTTTCCGGCTGGAGATCGACCTGACCTTTATTACCGCGATTTTGACCATCGTCGGTTTCTCGATTAACGATACGATTGTTATATTTGACCGTATCCGTGAAAATCTGCGCTTTGCAAAGAAAAAGTCCAAGACAGATCTGGCGCAGGTAGTTAACCACAGCATTGCCCAAACGATGACTCGCTCGCTGGCCACTGTCTTTACCGTTTTCATTGCATCGGCATGTCTGCTGATCTTCGGCGGTGCTTCCATCCGAATGTTCTCGCTCTCTATGGTTATTGGTCTGCTCTTTGGGGCCTACTCCTCCATCTTTATTGCGGCGCCGCTGTGGCTTGGCTTAAAATCCAAGCAGAAGCCGCCTGCAGCCAAAGCGGCAAAACCGGCCAATCCATAAATGAAACTGAGCACAGGAAGCCGCGTCTGACAGGGCGCGGCTTTCTAGTCCGTTCGTTTGTCCAAGGCATGTACAGGAATGAGGGGGAACTGTTGTGAAAAGCGAACGTAGCCGGTCATCGGAGACGGCGGCGTGGACAGGAATCGCCGGTGACCTGATAATAGCTCTGTTAAAAGGCGGTGCAGGATATATCTCGGGCAGCAAGGCATTGATGGGAGACGGGCTGTACGCCGCGTCGGATGCGGCGGCAGGTCTGGCCCGGCGCCTGACTGCCGGGAAGCCCGGAGACCGGGTGGAAAGACGAAGCCATCACGATAATCCAAAGGCACGTCCTGCTGTCCCTGTACTGTTTGCGATTCTGTTATTAATGACCGGATTGGAGCTGGCAGGCACGGCTATACGATCTCTGGTTGCGGGTGAGCCTTCTGTGCCGGGAATCTATGCTTTGATTACCGCATTTGCCGCATTAGCTCTAAAGGAAGCCTTTTTTCAATTCCAATACAGATTCATCAAGAAAAAAGGTGGAGCGGAAGTAAATACTCACATTAATGAACATCGTTTCTCGCTATATTCATCTTTAACAGCACTTCTCGGGATGAGTGGAGCGATGGCAGGCCAGGCATTCGACCTGAGTTTGCTTCTTTATCTGGATCCGGTTGCGGGCCTGCTCATCGCCTGCCTTGTGCTTCGCAAAGGCTATTTACTGATTGTGCAATCTGTTTACGGTCCCCTTGTCGAGGAGCTTCGGGAAGAGGATGTCCGTTCATATATGGAGACGGTTCAGAGAGTGCGTGGTGTAGTTACCATTGTAAGTCTGAAGGCAGTGGAGTTTAACGATACCGTAACCATTGATACTCTTATCAGCGTAAGTCCCCGCATCACGGTGCAGGAGGCGCAGGAAATTGCGGACCGTGCCAGGACGCTGCTGATGACCCGTTTTGCCAGGGTGACAGATGTCAAAATACAGTTTAGCCCGTATCAGTCTCTTTACCCGTACAAGACGAATCATGAACTGCCAGAGAATGATGTTTCGCCGCTAATCCAATGAGTGAAGCGGACGGCACGGAAAGTAAGGTGAAATCTATTGCTTCAATCGCAGTACCGCTGGAAAATCGCGGAGCCGTACCCTGCTGTCAGAGACGAACTGGCCCGTGAACTGCAAATTTCTCCTCTGCTGGCTTCATTGCTGGCAAACAGGGGGATAGACACGTCCGAGTCGGCACACCGCTTTTTGCATGGACGGGATGAATCGCTGTATGACCCGTATCTGCTGCTGGGCATGGACCGGGCGATCCCGCGTATACGGGTGGCGCTTGAGCGTAATGAACATATATTAATTTACGGGGATTACGATGCTGACGGTGTATCCAGCACAGCGCTTATGATTCATTTGATGAGACGTTTGGGGGCTTCTTATGACATTTATATCCCTCATCGCTCCAATGAAGGCTATGGCCTGCATAATCATGCCATGGATTGGGCTCACCAGCAGGGTGTTAGCTTGGTCATTACGGTAGATACCGGAATCAGCGCGGTGGAGCAAATTGCTTATGCCGCGGCACTCGGGATGGATGTGATCGTGACAGATCACCACGAGCCGCCGGCTGTTCTGCCGGAAGCCTATGCCCTTATTAATCCGAAGATTCCCGGATGTCCCTATCCGTTTAAAGGGCTTGCCGGAGTAGGAGTGGCCCTCAAGCTGGCGCAGGCTCTGCTGGGCGAAGTTCCTGCCCATTGGTTCGAGATTGCCGCGATTGGAACGGTAGCGGATCTGATGCCGCTGCATGATGAGAACAGGGTCATCGTCCGCCGGGGAATCGAAGCGATGAGAGCCTCCGCCTTCCCGGGCATAGAGGCACTGCTGCAGATAAGCGGGGTAGACATGGCCGCTGTAAGCTCTGTCAATATTGCCTTTGCGCTGGCGCCACGCATCAATGCCAGCGGACGGCTGGATCACGCCGGAAGGGCGGTGGCGCTTCTGACCACCGAGGATGCCGATGAAGCGGACAAGCTTGCCCACGAGCTGGATCTGCTGAACAAGGAACGCCAGCAGGTGGTTAACGATATCGTAGGCCAAGCCATTGAAATGCTGGAAGACAAAATTAGCGGCTCCGGTCTGCCTCCGGTCATTGTCATTGCGGGAGAAGGCTGGAATGTAGGGGTTGTCGGCATTGTGGCATCCAAGCTGCTGGAGCGTTATTATCGTCCGACGATTATTTTGGGTATAGACCCGGAAACCGGGAATTGCAAAGGCTCAGCCCGCTCTATCCCTGGTCTTGATATTTATGAAGCTCTGACGGATTGCAAAGAGCTGATGGATCACTTTGGCGGGCATCCTTCAGCCGCAGGGATGAGTTTGCATCGTGACAGGCTGGAGCAGTTTGAGCAAAGGCTTCATCATTTTGCGGATGCCCGTTTGTTGCCTGAGCATTTCGTTCCGGTTGCCGAGGTTGATGCGGAATGCAGATTGGGTGAGCTGAACGTGAATGTTGCTGAGCAACTGGAGCTGCTGCAGCCGTTTGGCATGGCCAATCCGTCTCCGCGTCTGGTGTTGCGTAAGCTGCGGCTTCGTGAGGCCCGGAAAATGGGCAAGGAAAAAACGCATCTGAAGCTGGTCATGGAGCAGGACGGCTCCATGCTGGATGTGGTTGCCTTCGGGCGCGGAGAGCTTGCGGATTTTCTGCAGCCAGGTTCATTAGTGGATGTGCTGGGGGAATTATCCATCAACGAGTGGAACGGCAAGCGTTCACTACAGCTTATGCTGCAGGATATCCAGGTAACGGCGTCACAGGTATTTGATTTCCGTGGAGAAGCGGACCCGGTAGGACTTATGGAACGCTGTACACGCATCTTCCATCAGGACAGTGCAGACCGCGCGCCTGTGGCTGCCGTTGTCGGCCCCCATTCACCTTTTCGAAAGACAAGCTCATTGAATGATGACCGGATTTGGGTATATGATAAGAATACTGGCATCCTGCCGGAGAACGAATCAGCAGATCTGGCGGTTAAGGACACTGTGCGGACTTTGTTTTTGCTTGATCTTCCGGGAACCATAGAACAGTTTAATGCCTTGTGGACGATATTTCCCAAGGTGGAGAATATCGTTGTCATGCATTCCAAGAATGGCTACCATGGCCGGCTGGAAACGCCCGACCGTGAGCAATTCAAGCGCATTTACGTGCTTCTGAGAAAGCTGGGAACGGGCCCGCTTGATGAAAAAACGATTCTTCCCGCATTAAGCCGGCAATGCTCGATTTCTGTAAGAATGATGTCCAGGGTGCTGGAAGTATTTGAAGAGCTCGGTTTTGTACATAGAGAGGACGGGATATTAAGCTGTGTCCCTAATCCACCGAAAAAAGAGCTGACCTCTTCGCACCGGTTTCATGAACTGAATGAAGCCGCCGAGATGGAACGTTATCTGCTTGATGCCGGAACACCCCAGCTGGCCAGCTGGATGATGTCCAGGCTGGAAGGGGTTTCCTGAACCGAAACGCTTCATCTCATCTCATAAATCATGACATTCCTGCATGCTTCAGATTTACTTTATAAGATTTCTATTTCAGGTAGGAGGATCCATTTTGGACTATAAACAGTATATTCGTGTTATTCCTGATTTCCCGCAGCCGGGCATCAGCTTCAAAGACATTACGACATTGTTGAACCGGGGAGATATTTACCGCCAGGCGATTGACGAACTGAGGGTCATGGTATCAGATTTAAAAATCGATTTGATTGCCGGACCTGAAGCGAGAGGTTTTGTGATAGGTGCTCCTTTGGCTTATGCCTTGGGCGTGGGTTTTGTTCCCATTCGTAAAAGTGGCAAGCTGCCAGGCGAAACGGTTGAAGCCGGTTATGACCTGGAATACGGATCAGACAAGCTGGCCATGCATAATGATGCCGTCAAGCCGGGGCAAAATGTGCTGATTGCGGATGATCTGCTGGCTACAGGCGGTACCATCTCCACCTCCGTCAATTTGGTCCGCCAACTCGGCGGCAATGTGGCAGGGGCTGCCTTCCTGATCGAGCTGGCTGAACTGAACGGGCGCGCCAAGCTGCCTGATGTGAATGTATTTTCACTGATGACCTATTAAAAAATGAAATAGCTCTTCATGGTGAGGAGCCATGTACATCTCCCGCTTTTCCC
Source organism: Paenibacillus enshidis (assembly GCF_042136365.1). Taxonomy (NCBI): domain Bacteria; kingdom Bacillati; phylum Bacillota; class Bacilli; order Caryophanales; family Paenibacillaceae; genus Paenibacillus; species Paenibacillus enshidis. The sequence continues at coordinate 18,141 of NZ_JBHHMI010000012.1, forward strand.
GGGAAATATACAGCTGTGTTAAATAACGAAAAAACCCCCGGTTTTCTCTTCGAGGAAACCGGGGGTTTTTTGCATGTAATGGATCGGATCAATCCGATGTTTTCTCTACAAAGGGTTTAGCGGTTTTGTCGTTGGACAAGCCCATGACGTCAAACAACTTGAACAGCAGGCTGAGCAGGATGCCCACTACTGTTGCCAAAGCCATACCTTTAAGCTCGACAGTTCCCAGCGTCAATTTGACGCCGCTGATGCCGACAACAAGCACTAGTGTGGCGAGAAGCATATTGGTCGCTTTGGAGAAATCGACCTTCTGCTCCACGAAGATACGCAATCCGGACGCGGCAATGACACCGAACAGCAGCAAGGATACGCCGCCCATGACCGGAGTGGGGATGTTGGCGACGACCGCCGAGAACGTCCCGGAGAAAGAGAGCAAAATTGCAATAATGGCCGCACCTCCGATGACCCATACGGAATATACTCTGGTAAGAGCCATGACCCCGATATTTTCCCCATAGGTCGTATTGGGTGTGGAGCCTACAAAGCCGGACAGAATGGTTGAAATTCCGTTGCCAAGCAGGGAGCGGTGCAGGCCGGGATCCTTGGATAAATCCTTGCCAACGATATTACCGGTTACCAGCAGGTGGCCGATATGCTCTACGATGACAACGAGAGACACCGGCAAAATGGTCAAAATAGCTGTCATATTCCAGGTAGGCGTCGTAACGGTCGGGAAATCCAGGAAATGTGCTGCGGCAATGCTGCCTGTATTCACCATCCCCATCGTATAAGCGAGTAAATAACCGACAATAATGCCAAGCAGGATGTGAATGATTTTGGCAAAGCCGCGGAACAGGACGGCTCCCAGTACAGTGACCGCCATAGTTACCAGGGCAAGTGTGATGCTCTTTGGATCGGGCGTCCACGCTTGTGTCGGGTCTGTATTGATAAAACCGGCCATGCCGGCCGCAACCGGAACGAGCTCAAGGCCGATCAATGCCACAATGGCTCCCATGACAGCCGGAGGGAATACAACATCGAGCCATGTAGTGCCGGCAACCTTCACAATGAGGGCAACAATGCAAAACACCATACCGGTAACAATAAATGCACTTAGCGCCATGGAATAGCCCGACTCCGGGTTGGCGGCCAGCACGATTCCCACCGGGGAGAGAAAAGCAAAGCTGGAACCAAGATAGGCCGGGATTTTGCCGCGGCAGAGAAAAATGTAAAACAGGGTGCCGATGCCATTCATGAGCAGAATCATGCCTGGATCGACACCGAATATGTTCGGCACGAGCACGGTGCTGCCGAACATCGCAAAGAGGTGCTGAAGGCTCAAGAGAAATCCGGGGCCCAGCGGAAGTTTTTCTTGTACTTGAATTTCGCGCTGCAAAGCATTCACTCCTTAAGTGAAATGTTGAAAGTGTAAAAAGACGCAGCTTTCATCCCGCCTTTAGTCATTCTTATTTACATTAAAGACTTTCAGCAAATTTTTCAATAACAAATATTCCGTTCATTCATTGTTTTTCGTCATATATTACCTTACTTAATCTTCACGCTCCGACAGTTGACGTTCCGGGCTGCAACCGTCATAATTATAGGAAATCACTTTGGGGAACCTGCACGAGCTTCGCAAACCGTCGGGTTCCATTTTGTATAGAAAGGACACGGATAAGAGCAGAATGGGCATAGAGCAATTACTTGAAAAGGCTGGAGCCTATATCCGGGAACCCGATCTTCTCCGCATCCGGGAAGCCTATGACTTCGCAGAGCAGGCTCATCATGGCCAGACCCGTAAATCGGGTGAGCCTTATATCCTTCACCCGCTGGCTGTAGCTGATATTGTCGTTAACATGCAGATGGATACTCTCTCCGTCATTGCGGCTCTTCTGCATGATGTAGTGGAGGATACGACGGTATCGCTGGAAGAGATCCGCGAACATTTTGGCGATACATGCGCGATGCTGGTGGACGGACTCACGAAGCTCGAACGCATCCAGTTCCGCTCGAAGGAAGAGCAGCAGAATGAAAATTATCGCAAAATGTTTATTGCAATGGCGCAGGATATTCGGGTCATTGTCATTAAGCTTGCGGATCGTCTGCACAATATGCGAACGCTGAAATATCAGTCAGAAGAGAGTCAGCGCCGGATTTCTTATGAAACTTTGGAGATCTTCTGTCCGGTGGCGAACCGCCTGGGTATATCGGCCATTAAATGGGAAATGGAAGACATCGCGCTCCGGTATTTGAACCCGCAGCAGTATTACCGTATTGCCAACCTGATGCACAAAAAGCGGGCGGAACGGGAGCAATTTATAGAGAATGTAATTGCTAAAATAAGGGAAAAACTGGATGAAATGAGTATACATGCTGATTTATCCGGGCGCCCCAAGCATATATACAGTGTTTTTAAGAAAATGACGACCAAGAACAAGCAGTTCAACGAAATCTATGACCTGCTTGCTATTCGTATTATTGTCGACAACATCAAGGACTGCTATGCGACACTGGGCATTATCCATACGCTCTGGAAGCCGATGCCCGGGCGCTTTAAGGACTATATCGCCATGCCGAAGGCGAATATGTACCAGTCGCTGCATACCACCGTGGTAGGGCCGAACGGAGAGCCCACAGAGGTGCAAATACGCACGACGGAGATGCACCGGACGGCAGAGTACGGGATCGCCGCACACTGGGCATATAAAGAAGGCAGTAACGGAAATGTTAATCCAGAGGATACCATCACCTTCTTTCGTGAGATTCTGGAGCTGCAGAATGAAGCCAAGGACGCCTCGGAGTTTGTGGAATCGCTCAAAATGGACTTTTTCTCCGATCTGGTGTTTGTATTTACGCCTAAAGGTGAGGTCATTGAGCTGCCTGCCGGTTCGGTGCCGCTTGATTTTGCTTTTCGTATTCATACGGAGGTTGGCAACCGGACGATTGGCTCCAAGGTCAACGGAAGGATCGTGCCTCTCGATTACCGGCTGAAAACCGGGGATATTGTCGAAATCATGACCTCCAAGCATTCCTATGGTCCAAGTCAGGACTGGCTGAAAATTGTGCAGTCGTCCCATGCCCGCAGCAAGATCAAGCAATGGTTCAAGAAGGAGAAACGGGAAGAGAATGTGGAAAAGGGCCGGGAGAGCCTTGAGCGCGAGCTGAAGCGCCTCGGCATCGACCCGTCCGCCTGGATGACCGACGACAAGCTGCAGGAGGTCGCCAACAAATTCGCGTTCCACGACACGGAGGACATGCTCTCGGCCATCGGCTTTGGCGGCATTACGGCCGCGCAGATATGTACGCGGCTGACGGAAAAGCTGCGTAAAGAAAGAGAATTGGAAGAAGCGAAGCAGCTTGAACTGACGTCCGAGATGAAGGAGATCAAGCCGAACACGGAACGGAGAGGACGCCCCACCAACGGAGTTCGGGTGGAAGGCATCGATAACTTGCTCGTTCGTTTTGCCCGCTGTTGCAACCCCGTGCCCGGAGACGATATCGTCGGATATATAACAAGAGGACGGGGAGTATCCGTGCATCGCAGCGATTGTCCCAACATTCCGGGCAGTAGCGACGGGGAAGAGCAGGCAAGGGTCATCGACGTTGAATGGGAAGAAGCGGTTGAGGCCAATTACAGTGTTGATATCGAAGTTACGGGCCATGACCGCAATGGGCTGATGAATGAAGTGCTGCAGGCCATTTCGGAGAGCAAGACGAATCTTGCCGCGATCACAGGCCGCTCTGACAAGAACAAGATGGCGATGATGCACATTACCATTCTGATACGCAATACTGAGCATTTGCATTCTGTCGTGGAACGGATTAAACGGGTGAAAGACGTGTACACCGTACACCGGATCATGCAGTAACAGACTATTAGTGCAAGGAACGGAGAATAAGGAATGAGAATCGTTATACAACGCTGCAAGCAGGCGGAGGTTACCGTTGGGGGCGCTGTTGCGGGCCGGATTGCTGAAGGTCTAATGATTCTTGTGGGTGTCACGCATGAGGATACGGAGAAGGATGCGGTGTATCTGGCTGATAAGGCAGCTGATCTCCGTATTTTTGAGGACAAAGCGGGGAAAATGAATCACAGTGTGCTGGAGGCCGGGGGTGCTGTGCTTTCTGTGTCCCAATTTACGCTGTACGGGGATAGTCGTAAAGGCAGAAGGCCAAATTTTATGGCTGCTGCCAAGCCGGAGATCGCTGAAGGCCTCTATGAAGCTTTTAACCGCCGTTTGCGGGAGCGGGGGCTGACGGTGGAGACGGGCAGGTTCGGTGCGATGATGGACGTGTCCCTGACCAATTGGGGGCCTGTAACGATGATCGTGGACAGCCGCTCCGAATAACAACTTCCAGCAACAAAATAAGCGGAGAAACGTCTGCGAATCTGATCAAAGGGATCGGGTTTGCGGACGTTTTTGCATTTCATAAGCTTATGCCGTTAGGGAAATGCTAATAGCTGTCAATGATCAGCAGGCAGGAGGGTGAAATCCATGCGGCAAGCTCCCAAGGAAGCGGGCGCTGTAACCACCACAGTTTGTTTTCCCGGAAGCAGGAGAGAGGCGGTGGCTATCACGGCGGCTGATGAGAGGTCGTCAGAATTCTGCGCTTTGGGCAAAGGGAGAGGGCTTGAAGGGAATCTGCCGCCAAGGCAGGCACAGATGTATTAAGTAACTCAGGGCGCGTGTTAGATATAAGGAAATTTCGGGTAATAACAGAATGTGAATATCTTACCGGAAAGGAGTTCTGAGCAATATGAGTAAAGTAGCTTTTCTGCTGGCAAATGGATTTGAGGATTCGGAAATGCAGGTGCCTTATGATGAGGTGAAGAAGGCGGGACATGAAGCGGACATTATCGGGCTTCAGCAGGGAGAGACACTCTCCGGCAAAAAAGGAAAGGAGCAATATACAGCCGACAAGGCGATAGCTGACATTAAGGCCAGCGACTATGACGCTGTTGTCATACCGGGAGGCTCCTCCCCGGAAAACCTGCGGCTTGATGCCAATATTCTGAAATTTGTGACCGAGATGAACGCGGCCAAGAAGCCTGTCGCTGCGATCTGCCATGGTCCGCAAATTCTGATCAGCGCCAAGCTGCTCCAGGGCCGCAAGATCACCTCTTACCCTCCGCTCAAGGATGATATGATCAACGCGGGCGCAAATTTTGAGGATAAAGAGGTCGTGGTGGACGGGAATTTCATCACTTCACGCACACCCAAGGATGAGCCTGCATTTGTGCGTGAAATTCTCAATTCGCTCCTGGTGAAGCGTTGAGTCTGCCGAGCCGGACAAAATCCTGAGGGAGGGTTTTGGACATGCCTACGCAAATTCAAGCTTATTTCAAGACTGAGGACGAGGCGGAGGGCGCAAGAACCTCTCTGCAAGCCTATCGGACAGAGCATCTGGAAGTCGGGCAACTGGGTGGAACGCTGGGACGGGACAAACGTTTATTGATTCCATTTGTTCCATATAATACAGTCGGTTCTATGAATACGGGAGGCGCCCGCAGACAAGATTTGCAGGATACACCCGGTTTGCTGGATGCAATGGGTGTGTTCTCATCTGAGGACAACGACAAGCTCCGATATGTCTTGTCTGCGCAGGTGAACAATGCGGATTATGAGGAAATTGTGCGTAAGCTGCGCGCCAACCATGCTTATGTCGACCGCTTCGACGAATAAGGTCAGCTTCCGCCCAGCCTGCACAAATATCGTCAAAAACCTACTGTAATGTAATTGTAACATTCGCAAAACAATCCCTTAATATTGCTTGTATATAATAACAGCATGACCCCCTTTAATATATCCTTTATGAACCCTGCGGACCGTTTTCGCAGGTTTTTTTTTGCCCAAATTATGCTTTTTTCTTACATCAGATGATACATCATCTTGACTTTGCCACGCTAGTTCATTAAAATCAGGAAATAATAATCTGCATAATGATTTGATGACGGGACCGAGTACTCCGACCCCACATGCACAGAGAGGAGCTTCCAGGCTGTAAAAGCTCCCTTGATGAGCGGACGAATGACTTCCCCGAGAACAGACGGCGAACCTCCACGGCAGTTTGATGAATTATGGTGGTCAGTAGCTGTGCTGCGCGGCACGGGCGTTATACGTTGAGCGGATATGAGCGTGAACTTTTTAAGTCAGGCGGCATATTCCGGAATGTGGGTGGTACCACGGGTGATTTTATAAATGGCAATCTCTCGTCCCTGTTTTGTGAACAGGGCGGGAGATTTTTTGTTTTGTTCACGGATTGCCAAGAAGACGGGCTGCTGCCTAAGGACAGGCAGATTGGCACAATAGACGGAGGGATGATGGACATGGCTTTTCAAAAACCGACCGGCACGCAGGATCTGCTGCCAGGTGTTGTGGAAAAGTGGCAGTTTGTCGAAGAAAAAGCGCGGGAACTATGCCGCCGTTTTAACTACCGTGAAATCCGCACCCCGCTGTTCGAGCAGACTGAGCTGTTCGTTCGCGGCGTAGGCGAGACGACGGATGTTGTGGAGAAGGAAATGTACACGTTCAGGGACAAGGGTGACCGCAGCATGACGCTGCGCCCGGAAGGAACAGCCGGTGTTGTGCGGTCTTTTGTGGAAAATAAGCTGTATGGCGAGCCTGACGTAACCAAACTGTATTATATCGGGCCGATGTTCCGTTATGAGCGGCCTCAGGCCGGGCGCCAGCGCCAGTTTCACCAATTCGGTGTGGAGGCGTTTGGAGCTACTGATCCGGCCATTGATGCGGAGGTTATCGCGCTAGGCTATCAGTTCTGCCTGGATCTGGGACTGAAGGGGGTACAGGTGGAGCTGAATTCCGTCGGCAATCCGGCCAGCCGGGCGGCCTACCGCCAGCGCCTGCTGGATTTCCTGAATCCGCTGCGTGATACGCTGTGTAAGGACTGCCAGTCCCGGATGGATCGCAACCCGCTGCGCGTGCTGGACTGCAAGGTGGATCAGGACAAGTTTATAGACGCACCGTCCATTCTCGACAGTCTGGATGAGGAGTGCACCGTGCATTTTCAGAAGGTGCAGCAGTATTTGACGGATATGGGTGTCGAGTACAAGCTGAACCACCGGCTCGTGCGCGGTCTTGATTACTACACGATGACAGCCTTCGAGCTTAAAGCCGAAGGGATTGGCGCCATTGACACCATTGGCGGCGGTGGCAGATACAACGGGCTTGTGGGTGAACTCGGAGGGCCGGATCAGCCGGGTATCGGCTTTGGCATCGGGCTGGAGCGTATTCAGCTGATTCTGGAACACCAATCGATCGGGCTTGATGCTGTCAAACCGCTGGATGTATATCTGGTGGCTCTTGGCGAAGCTGCCAGCCGTGAAGTGACGAAGCAGCTGTTCAAGCTCCGCCGAGCGGGCTATTCCGCCGAGCGCGACTATCTGGGCCGTAAGATGAAGGCACAGATGAAATCGGCCGACCGGTTCCATGCCCGTTATACCGCGATCCTCGGTGATGATGAGCTGGAACGCGGCGAGATTGCGCTCAAGGCGATGGACAGCGGAGAGCAGCGGACAGTCCGTCTCGATGATCTTGTTAATGAGTTAAAACCACAGGCTTAACCTTCCTAACAATTTAAAATTCAAAATGATAAAGGGGATGCAAGCATGAAAAGGACTCACCATTGTGGAGAGCTAACTACAGCCAACATCGGAGAAACCGTCGTCCTGAACGGATGGGTGCAGACGCGCCGCGACCTTGGGGGCGTGCTGTTTATCGATCTTCGCGACCGTAGCGGGATCGTGCAAATCGTATTTAATCCTGCTTATTCGGGAGATGCGCTGCAAATTGCAGACCGTGTCCGCACGGAATATGTGCTTGAGGTCAAAGGGGAAGTTGTGCAGCGTGACGCTGAAACGGTAAACCCGAATTTGCCTACAGGTCAGATTGAGGTCCGCATTACCGAGATCGAGGTGCTGAACGCGGCCAAAACACCTCCGTTCTTCATTGAGGACGGTATTGAAGTCGACGAATCGCTCCGTCTGAAATATCGTTATCTGGACTTGCGCCGTCCTGAGATGCACCAGACACTGAAGTTGCGTTCCAAAGCAGCCAAGGTATTCCGTGATTTCCTGGACGGTGAGGATTTTATCGAGGTAGAGACACCCATATTAACGAAAAGCAGCCCGGAAGGGGCACGGGACTATCTGGTGCCAAGCCGTGTGCATGATGGCGAGTTTTTCGCGCTGCCGCAGTCGCCGCAAATTTACAAACAACTGCTGATGGTGGGCGGGCTTGAGCGCTACTATCAGATTGCCCGCTGCTTCCGCGACGAGGATCTGCGCGCAGACCGTCAGCCGGAATTTACACAGGTCGACATCGAAACCTCCTTTATGCAGCAGGACGATCTGTTGGGAATGATGGAGCAGCTGATGGTAAAGCTGTTCCGTGAGACGATCGGCGTCGAGCTGGAGACACCGTTCCAGCGTATCACCCATGCGGAAGCGATGAGCAAGTATGGTTCTGACAAGCCGGATCTGCGCTTCGGTCTGGAGCTGATCGAGATGAACGATCTGCTGGCGAACAGCGGTGTGAAGGTATTCTCCTCCGTCATCGAGAAAGGCGGAGAAGTGAAGGTGCTGAACGCCAAAGGCTGCGGCACCTGGACACGCAAGGAGATTGACGATCTCGGACCTTATGCCGCACGTTACGGCGCGAAGGGTCTGGCCTGGATTCAGGTGAAAGACGGTGAGTTCAAGGGACCGATCGTGAAGTTCTTTACTCCTGAAGAGATTGAAGCGGTAAGAGAACGCACGGGAGCGGAGGAGGGAGATCTGCTGCTCTTCTCGGCGGATAATAAAAAAGTCGTCGCAGACGTTCTTGGCGCGCTTCGCCTCAAGATCGGCCGCCAGCTCGGTCTCATCGATGACAGCAAGTTCAAGTTTGTGTGGGTGGTGGACTTCCCGCTGCTTGGATATGATGAAGAGCAAAAACGCTATGTAGCGGAGCATCATCCGTTCACACGTCCGAAGGATGAAGACCTTGCCTTGTTCGACACCGATCCTGGCAAAATCCGCGCACAGGCTTATGATATCGTCCTGAACGGGTATGAAGTAGGCGGCGGCTCTATGCGGATCTATAAGCGGGACGTGCAAGAGAAAATGTTCAACGCGATCGGTTTGTCTGCTGAAGAAGCCAAGGATAAATTCGGCTACCTGCTGGATGCCTTTGAATACGGTACACCACCACATGGCGGCATTGCCTTCGGCTTCGACCGTCTGGTCATGCTGCTCTCGGGACGCACGAATCTGCGTGAGACAATTGCATTCCCGAAAACGGCAAGCGCAACCGACTTGCTGATGAACGCGCCCTCTGCGGTCGATGCCAGTCAACTGGAGCAGCTGCATATTCGTCTCGCACCGAAGCCTGCAAGCGCGAAGGCTTAATGCTCATTTCCTGAATATGGTTAAAAGGAGGTATCCGGTATGCTGCACCAATTTTCCCGTACCGAATTGGCGATCGGCCCTGAAGGTCTCGAAAAGATGAAAAACAGCACGGTGGCTGTGCTCGGCATCGGCGGTGTCGGTTCCATTGCCGTTGAGGCCTTGGCGCGTACGGGCATCGGCCGCATCATTCTGATTGACAAGGATGTTGTGGATATCACGAATATTAACCGGCAGATTCACGCTCTGACGACAACCATTGGACAGAAGAAAGCGGATCTGATGGTGGAACGGGTGAAGCTGATCAATCCGGAGTGTGAAGCGATTGCGCTAAATATGTTTTACACGGAAGAGACATACGAAGAGCTGTTCAAATACGAGCTTGATTATGTCATCGACGCTTCCGATACAATCATATACAAGATTCATTTGATCAAGGAATGCCTGAAACGTAATATCCCGATCATTTCAAGCATGGGGGCGGCCAATAAAATGGACCCGACCAAATTCCAGGTTGCGGACATATCCAAAACGTCCATGGACCCGATTGCAAGAGTGATTCGCACCAAGCTGCGCAAAGACGGAATCAAAAAGGGCGTGAAAGTCGTATTCTCCACCGAGGAGCCGATGAAGCCGCGCCAGGATGTAACCCAGCGGATTGTGCCGGACAATGCGCCCGAGATCCGCAAAGCCAAGCAGCCGCCTGCCAGCAATGCCTTTGTTCCGCCAGTGGCCGGACTGATCATGGTGAGCGTTGTGGTTAAAGAGATGCTTGCTGTGGAAAAATAGGACTCCAGGCAGCGGAGTCATTATGAACATGACGAAAGGCCTGCGAAGCCTCCGAATAGGCTCGCAGGTCTTTTGCCCATGTTTGCGGCATGGGATAGAGCTTACATCGCTTGTAAAAGAGAAGCCGGGCGATGTATGATGAGAATGTTTGCTTGTCCAACAAGATTACCCAGAAGATGTGGAGGCAGTACGTTTATGAATAAGGGTTTTCTATCCCGCAGCCTCGGGCTGAGGCCCGGGGATTTATGGAAAAAGGAAATCGCGGCAGGACTGATTTCTTATTTTTCGGTTGTATATATTGTGCTTGTGAATGCGGCGATCCTTTCCGATGCGGGGATGCCGCTGCAGGGAGCCATGCTGGCCACGCTGCTTACTTCCGCTGCCGGCTGCCTGCTGATGGCATTTGGCGGCAAGTCGCCGATTGTCGTTGTGCCTGGCATGGGAATCAATGCGTTTTTCACCTATACGTTGGTGCATTCCATGAAACTGAGCTGGCAGGAAGCGCTGACTGTAGTTTCGATTACCGGCGTTCTCTTTGCCTTCGTCGCGTTTACGTCCCTGTACCGGACGATCAGTGAGGCGATTCCACACAACCTGCAGCATGGCATTACCGTAGGGATCGGACTGTTCCTGACCTTTATTGGTCTGCAAAAGAGCGGCATTGTGATCGCTCACCAGACTACATTCGTTGCAATTGGGCATTTTAATGATCCGGGAGTGATCACAGCCTGCGTGACGCTGATGCTGGCGCTTGTCCTTTTTATCCGCAAAGTGCAGGGGGGACTGCTGATCAGCATGTTGGCAGGAACGGCGCTCGGTTATGTATTGGGAGCGGTGCACCCGGACGGCATGACGAAGAGCGAGGACACGGTGCAGCAGTTCGGGGAGCTATTCGCACATCTTACGCTGTCCGGCTTTGCCACGCTTGCCTTCTGGATTGCCGTGTTCCTGCTGCTGCTGATTGTGGTATTTGAAAACATTGGGCTCATCGCCGGCCAGACGGGAATGATCGGCAGACCTGAGACCTTCAAAGGCAGCCTGCGGGCATTGGCAGTCAGCAACATTCTGGCCGGCCTGTTCGGTAGCAGTCCGACTGTAGCCGCAGCGGAGTCTACCGCAGGCATTGCCGCCGGCGGCAGGACCGGCATGACCCCGTTGGTTACCGCGCTAATGTTCGGGCTGACCTTTTTCTTCATCCCCATGCTGACGTATATCCCTGACAGTGCGATCGCGCCAGTGCTCATTATCATCGGCGGGCTTATGGTGCAAAATGTGCGCGAAATGGATTTTTCAGGCTTTACGGACGCGTTCCCGGCTTTTCTGATCATGGTGATGATCCCATTTACCTATAGCATCGTGGACGGGATGGCCTTTGGTTTTATCGCTTATCCCCTTGCCAAGCTGGCTGCGGGAAAAGGCAGGGAAGTTCCGCGTGTATTGTATGTGATATCCCTGCTGTTCATTGCCAATTTTGTGCTGAACGCCAATTTGTAAGAGAGATGAAATACGATCAGCAGTTCCCGAGATCCTATACAAAAGGAGGGAGCTATAATGGAAACGACCACTTCAAGCGCCCCGAGACCGGATACGGCCGGACTGCGCCGATTTGCGCGGCTCATCAGGGACTCCAATCCGCCTCGTGTCGTATTGGCAGTGGCGCTGCTGCTTACACTCATCCAGACTGCAGCGGGGCTGATTGTCCCTTTGATGACCAAAGGACTGATTGACGGACTTACCGCTGATTCACTCAGCAGAAATGTGATGATCGGGCTTGCCGCTGCATTTATATTGCAGGCAGCCGCTTCGGCGGTGTCGATCTATATGCTGAACTATGCGGGACAGCGGATTATGGCCAATCTGCGCACCCGCCTCTGGAATAAGGTGCTGGCGCTGCCGATCCCGTTTTTCGACCGCAACCGTACCGGAGACACGATGAGCAGGGTAACCAATGATACGAGCCTGATCATGAACCTGATTACCGAATATCTGGTCAGCTTTGTATCCAATATTATCGCTGTTGTCGGCGGTATTGCGCTGCTGTTTTATCTGGACTGGGTGATGACGCTGATCATCCTGGCCGTGGTGCCAGTAACAGCTCTGATATTAATGCCGGTAGGGCGAAAAATGTACCGCATTTCCAAAAAGCAGCAGGATGAAATGGCTGATCTGACCTCAGTGCTGGGGCAGGTGATCGGAGAGATTCGGCTTGTTAAGGCTTACGGCACAGAGAAGAGAGAAGCCCGTTCCGGAGAGGACCGAATCCGCCGCATGTTCAAATTCGGATTGCAGGAGGCGAGAATTCTGGCCCTGATCGGACCGCTTTCCACGTTTGCCATGACGGCTGTGCTCGTCCTTATTCTTGGCGTCGGCGGAATTCGTGTAGCATCGGGGCTGTTAACAGCAGGGGATCTGGTTGCATTTATTTTATTGCTTTTTCAGGTCATTACACCTATGGCACAGTTCACAACCCTGTATTCCAGAATCCAGAAGGTGCTGGGGGCGACAGAGCGGATTCAATCCATCCTTGCTCACGAAGAGGAGCCGCAGGATAGCCGCAAGGAGGCGTCTCCCGAAGGTGAAAGCATCGAATTAAGAAATGTAAGCTTTGCCTATAACACAGGGGAAGAGGTGCTGCGGAATATCAATCTGGTGATTCCCGCACGTCAGACGACCGCTATCGTTGGTCCGAGCGGAAGCGGCAAGTCGACGTTATTCTCCCTGCTGGAAAGGTTTTATGTGCCTGCGGAAGGGGAAATCAGGTACGGGCAGGACCGGATAGATGACTATACACTCTCAAGCTGGCGGGCCAAGATCGGTTATGTGTCCCAGGAAAGCCCTATGATGGCCGGAACGATTCTTGAAAATATTACGTACGGAATTTCACATGAGGTAACCATGGATGAAATTCAGCGGGCGGCAGAGCTGGCGTATGCGGCTCCTTTTATCGACAAATTGCCGCAGCAATACAAAACCGAGGTGGGTGAACGGGGCATCAAACTGTCAGGGGGACAAAGGCAGCGCATCGCCATTGCCCGCGCATTTCTGCGCAGCCCGGATATTCTGATGCTGGACGAGGCGACCTCGGCGCTGGATAGCTCCTCCGAGCATGAGGTGCAAAAGGCGCTCGCCAACTTGATGGAAGGCCGCACCACAATCGTCATCGCTCACCGTTTATCAACGGTCGTTCATTCGGACCAGATCGTAGTGCTTGAAAACGGAAAGGTAACCGGATCGGGAACCCACGCGGAACTGATCCAGTCTCATGAGGTGTACCGTAAGCTGGCGGAAAAACAGTTTGTTGAGGCAGGATTGTTCCTGTGAGTTTTAAAAGCCATAAGTTATGCAGGTCATTAGGCCAGTGATAATTTATGGCTTTTTTTTGTTCGGTATGATATGATTTAGCTTCCTTTTTTTGAAAAAGTGGATAGGGCTCACAAAAAAATCTCTCTTAGGAGGTAACTGAAAGTGGAACAAGATTTTCAAAGTGCCTATCAAGAAGAACAGCAAAGGCTGACGCAGGTGATGGAGGAAATCGACCGCAGACTGCAAAAGCTGCAATCGGTTCCGGTGTATACTGGCCATGACTTTACGGAGCAGGTGCTCGAGGCGGGTCGGGAAGAAAGGCGTATGGCTTTGGGCAAAAGTCTGCAGGAGCCTTATTTCGGAAGACTGGATTTTGAGGAGAAGGGGAAGGGAGAGCGAAAGCCCCTTTATATCGGCAAAATTGGCGTGGATCGTGAAGAGGTGAGGGAGTATCCGCTTGTGATCGATTGGCGCGCCCCTGTGGCCAGCCTGTTCTACTCCTTTACAGGTGGGGAGGACCTTGCTTCCTATGAAGCGCCGGAAGGCCTGATTGAAGGGCTGGTCTATTTGAAGCGAAATGTCGTGATCCGGAAGCAAATCCTGGAAAGGGTTGCCGATACCTTCAACCGGGAGAGCGATGATCCCGCCGTATCAGATGAATTTCTCGTCTATCGGCTCGGAGAGAATAAAGATAACCGCCTGCGTGATATCGTTTCGACCATCCAGGCGGAGCAGGACCAGATTATCCGTGCCGAACGCGGCAAAGCGCTGGTCATCCAGGGCGTAGCGGGGAGCGGAAAGACTACCGTGGCGCTGCATCGTCTTGCGTTTCTGCTATACCAGTACAAGGAGCAGGTATCGGCCGAAAAAATGATCATTTTTGCGCCAAACCATATGTTCCTCGATTATATATCCGACGTGCTTCCCGAGCTTGGCGTCGGCAGTATACAACAGCGCACCTTCAATGATTGGGCTCTCGGCATGCTGGATACGGACCTCCAGCTCGCACCGGCAGAGGATGCGCTGCAGACCTGGTTTGAGTCCGGGGCAGCCAGACCGGAGGTAAATGAGGCCACCCCTGGCCGATTTAAGGGATCACTTGTTTTTATGCGGTTGCTTGAAAAGGTTGTGCAGCAGCTTGAGCCCCTGTCGGTGCCCGAAGGCGACTTCAGTCCGTGGGACGGAGCGGTCCTGTCCAGAAATGAAATCCTGCATTGGTTCAATGAAGAGTACAAGCCTTATCCCCTTGCCAAGCGTACCGAGCGTGTGCTGGCGAGAATCCACCGTTGGGTTGAAATGGAGCTGAAAAAAACGGCATCTGCCGCTGTATTGAAGGAACGGAAGAAGAAAGCGGCACAGCGGGAAAAGGCCTATGCCAAGAAATGGCCGCAGTATGAAGCGGTAAAGATGTACAAACAGCTTTTTCAGGCGGTTAAAGGTCCTGCTCTCCCTTCATCCATCTTGGAAGAAATTCCTGTCCAAGTGCTGAAGGGGACGGCGGCGGATTTGAAAAAAAATGTGCTGCGCGAGGAGGATCTTCCTGCGCTTGTATATCTGCACATTTTGACGCATGACATCGATTCGGGCAGCCGGTTCGATCATGTGGTGATCGATGAAGCCCAGGATTTTTCACCATTTCATATGGCGCTGCTGGATCTGTTTGTGAAAGGACATTCGTTTACGATTCTGGGGGACCTGTCCCAGGGCATTCACGCCTATAAAGGTGTTCAAAGCTGGGATGAGGTCAGCTCCCTGTTTGATAGCGGGGACACGGGGTATTTTGCGTTGACGCGGAGCTACCGGTCGACCCTGGAGATCATTGAGTTTGCCAATGTCATTCTGAAAAAGGGCGTGCGCAGCGGCATCACAGCCGTACCGGTATTCCGCAGCGGTGATCCGGTTCGTGTGCTCCCTTACGGCCCGCAGGGGCGAAAGCAGCATCTGCTGTCCGCGCTGCGGGAGCTGTCTGCTAAAGAATACCGCACCGTATCTGTGCTTACCCGCACTTTGAAGGAGGCTAAGGAGCTTCATGCCTACTTCACTGAGAAGGGGATCGATATTCACCTGATTGACGGCTCCATGAAGCAGTATGAGGGCGGGCTGTCGGTGCTGCCTGTCTACCTTTCCAAAGGGCTGGAGTTTGATGGTGTTATCGTGGCTGATGCGGACGAACAGCACTATGCTGCGGATGCCATGGACGCGAGGCTGCTGTATGTTGGGTGTACGCGTGCACTGCATGAGCTGTGGCTTATGTATGCGGAGCAGTTGCCGGAGTATGTCGAAGGATAGATGAAGGGGCGGGGCTGTTCTGAGGCGCTCCAAGAACGAAGCATTCCTCCAATCGCTGTTGACCCTCTGGGCCAAAGGCGAACGCTCCGCTTTTTCGGAATTGCTTCGTCCTTTCCGCTGCTGCGTGCGTCCTTCTACCATCAATACCAGACATAAATCGCCAATCTCCGGCGATTTATGGGTGGTAATAAAGTCGAGAACAGGAACGAGTTTCTCCCTGTTCTCGGCTTTTTGTGCTTTATGCGACGTTCGGTATGTATGTGCCCCAACCACTTACTACTCGTTTAACTGCAGTGTGACCGGCGGTATGTTAAAATAGAAGACGGTGTTAACGAACGGGTTATGCAAACTTTCAAGGATGTGAACATATGGATTTGTTTTCTTTTTCCCAGGAATCGACCCCGGGCAGCCGTCTGCTTGCGGACCGGATGAGGCCGGTAAGCCTGGATGAATATATTGGACAGGAGCATATTGTAGGCCCGGGAAAGCTGCTGCGGCGGGCAATTGAAGCCGACCAGGTGAGTTCCATTCTGCTGTATGGCCCGCCGGGATGCGGCAAGACGACGTTGGCTCATATTATTTCGAATCATACGCAGGGGAACTTTGTGCGTCTGAACGCGGTCGATGCCTCGGTAAAGGATGTCCGTGAGGTGATCGACCAGGCGCAGAGTAATAAGGCGATGTACGGCACAAAAACGATCCTGTTCCTTGATGAGGTGCATCGTTTCAACAGCTCCAGACAGGACGCCTTGCTGCCAGCAGTAGAGAAGGGGACGATCATCTTCATTGGGGCCACGACGGAAAATCCGTTTCACTACGTTAACGGGGCCCTGCTGAGCCGGTCCACTCTGTTTCAGCTGGAGGCCCTTACAAGGGAGCACTCGCTGGCCGCCATGCGCCGTGCCCTCGGTGATGAGGAAAAAGGACTTGGTTTCATGCAGCTGAAGGTCGATGAAGAGGCGCTGGATCATATCGCTACTATGGCGAACGGGGATATCCGGCGAGCTCTGAACGCCCTTGAGCTGGCTGCGCTGACGACCTCTCCGCAGGCGGACGGTACGGTCCATATCACGCTTGAGGTGGCGGAAGAGTCCATCCGCAGGCCGATTGTTAAAGCGGATGAATCCACACAGTATGATGTTCTGTCTGCCTTTCACAAGAGCATTCGCGGCTCCAGTGATGCGGCCCTGTTCTGGTTTCTGTATGCGGTGGAAAAGCTGGGCATGGACCCGATGACGTTCATTCGCCGCCTGATCGCTGCCAGCAGCGAGGATATCGGGCTGGCGAATCCGCAGGCGATGGTGCAGGCCGTCAGCGCGCTGGAGGCGTACCGCAATAACGGCTGGCCGGAAGCCAAGCTGAATATTGCCCAGGCGATTCTGTTTGCAGTGGAAAGTCCGAAATCCAACGCGGTAATTATGGCGATCTCAAATGCGATGTCCACAATGGAGGAGATCAAGTCGGCCGAGGTTCCCCTGCATCTGCGGGACGCCCATTATAAAGGTGCAGAGAAGCTGGGGCATGTCGGCTACAAGTATCCGCATAATTTCCCCAATCATTTTGTCAGACAGCAGTATTTGCCGGATGAGATTGCAGATCTGACCTTTTACAAGGCGACAGATCAGGGCAATGAGAGCAAGATCCGGCAGAATCAGCAATGGCGGGAATCTCAGAAATAAAAAGAACATAACTTTGTGCCACCAAAGTTTGGTTCGTCGCCATAGGAGAGTTGGAACCGATGATAAAAGATTTAATCTATGTAGGCGCTGGCGGGCTGCTTGGGACGCTTTGCAGGTATGGTGTACAGAAGTGGGTTCCGACGGCGGCCGGTGGGTTTCCGCTGGCGGTGCTGCTCATTAACCTGTCCGGCTGCCTGTTCCTGGGCTGGTTTTTTACGGTCACTCCCGGAGCATGGCGGATTCCGCCGCGCTTGCGCCTCGCCATTGGCACAGGTTTTACCGGGGGATTTACTACGTTCTCGACTTTTACCGTTGACGCGCTGCGGTTATGGAGCGAAGGCAAGGCTGCAGTATCCTTGCTGTATATTCTGGCGAGTCTTCTCGGAGGGCTTCTAATGTCCCTGGCCGGAATAAGACTGGGCCAATATATGGCTTCCCGCTCCGGAGGAGGCACAGCCGTATGATCTGGTTGATTGGCATCGGCGGTATTGCTGGCACGGTGCTGCGCTTCGGATTGGGCAAGGCGGTGTCTGCCCGCTTGGGTACTGCTTACCCGTGGGGGACATGGCTCATTAACATTTCAGGCTCATTGCTGCTTGGGGCTCTTTATCAGCTGTATTTAGCTGGGAGCCTGTCTCCCGCCCTGTGGGGGATGCTTGGCGTCGGCTTTTGTGGGGCTTATACGACCTTTTCGACCTTCGGTTATGAGACGCTTCAACTGATCGACAGCGGCCGCAGCGGCCGGGCAGCACTCTATGTGCTGTCTTCTGCGCTGCTCGGCATAGCGGGAGCAGCGCTCGGAATGGCGATTGCCTCCTGGTTCATAGCTTAAACTTCACAAAAAGATCCGGAAGCCCTGTAGCTTCCCTTCATCGTGGAAATGTCATGAAGCAGCGGAACGGGGGATATCATCCATACAACGAAATAGCCATCCTTCCCGGGGGGAAGAATGGCTATTTGCAGTATTGCCGTTTCATGCTTTTATCAGGCTTGAGGCTGCAGCTGCAGCTTCTCGATCTTGTCGATAGTGCCGCCGCCAAGGCAGACGTCACCGTTATAGAACACAACCGCCTGCCCGGGAGTGATCGCCTTCTGATGCTGGTCGAAAGCGACATGTACGGAGCCGTCTTCGCGCCAGGTCATTGTCACGCCCTGGTCGGGCTGGCGGTAACGGAACTTGGCTGTACAGCGCAGCGGCTGTGACGGAATCGCGTCTGCACCGGCAATCCAGTTCACACCCTCGGCAATAAGGCTTGTGGAATACAGGCTCGGATGCTTGTCCCCTTGCACAACGTACAAAATGTTGCGTTCCAGATCCTTGTCGGCTACAAACCAAGGCTCGCCGGTTCCTGATCCACCGATGCCCAGCCCCTGGCGCTGCCCGAGCGTATAATACATCAGGCCGTCGTGGCGGCCTTTGACCTCGCCGGTCACGATATCGACCATATCGCCGCCTTTGGCAGGCAGGTAGTTGCTGAGGAACTCCTTGAAGTTGCGCTCGCCGATGAAGCATACGCCTGTGCTGTCTTTTTTCTTGGCTGTGTACAGTCCCGCTTCTTCAGCAATCCGCCGCACCTCCGGCTTGGGGATATGCCCGATGGGGAACATCGCCTTTGACAGCTGCTTCTGGCTGAGCGCGTTCAGAAAGTAGGTTTGATCCTTGTTGCTGTCCACGCCGCGCAAAAGTGTATAGACACCGTCATTTTCCACAACCCTTGCATAATGGCCTGTAGCCACATAGTCGGCCCCCAAATCCAGCGCTTTATTCAGAAATTCGCCGAATTTGATCTCACGGTTGCACAAGACATCCGGATTTGGTGTACGGCCGGACTTATATTCATCAAGAAAATAGGAGAATACTTTATCATAATATTCTTTTTCGAAATTGACGGTATAGTAAGGAATATCGATTTGCTCACAGACACGGCGCACATCTTCCGCATCCTCTTCGGCCGTACAACGGCCGAACTCATCCGTGTCATCCCAGTTTTTCATGAAGATGCCGATTACGTCATAGCCTTGCTGCTTCAGCAGAAGGGCCGTTACGGAGGAATCGACGCCTCCCGACATCCCGACGACGACACGGGTATCTTTATTGGCTTTTGCCATCGTCATCACCGAACTTTCGTTGGATTGGTCAAGGATATGAATCCTTAACCCTCATATTGTAACACAATTTGTTGCAAGTAAAAACATGCAAGTAAAAACAGTTTGACAATCGGGAAAGGAAAGGTTACCATAAACGGTCTGGATATGATACCATAAGAGCTATGATCGGAATAGAATGTTTTTTTAACTTGCATTATGCAGCTTTGTCTTAACATAGATTTTGCATCATGCAGCAATTTATTTATGAAGAGGTGGCACCTTTGAAAATATCGACTAAAGGACGTTACGGATTGACGATCATGATGGAGCTTGCTGCAAAATACGGAGAAGGGCCGACTTCTTTAAAAAGTATTGCCGAGAGAAACCAGCTGTCCGAGCACTATCTGGAGCAGCTGATTGCGCCGCTCCGCAATGCGGGACTGGTCAAAAGCATCCGTGGGGCATACGGCGGATACATCCTGTCGAACGATCCGGCCGGAGTCACTGCAGGAGATATTATCCGCGTGCTTGAGGGGCCGATTTCCCCCGTCGATTTTACGGAAGAAGACGATCCGGCGAAGCGGGATTTGTGGCTCCGCATTCGGGACAGCATTGCCGGCGTGCTGGATTCGACAACCCTTAAGGACTTGATCACTTATCAGGAAAAGGATCAGACAGACAACTACATGTTTTACATTTAAACGAGGTGGCTTGCGATGAAACGGATTTATCTGGACCATGCCGCCTCGACTCCTGTACATCCTGAGGTTGCGCAGACCATGATGAACATCATGACTGGTCAATTTGGCAACGCTTCAAGCGTGCACGCTTTTGGCCGTGCCTCCAAACGCACGGTCAGCGAAGCACGCGACATCGTTGCGGCTTCTTTAGGATGCCTGCCGGAGGAAGTGATTTTTACGTCAGGCGGTACGGAAAGCGACAACCTGGCCCTCTTCGGAGCAGCGTTCGCCAAAGGGCGCAGGACCGGTCATATCATTACAACAGCAATAGAGCATCATGCGGTTCTTCACAGCTGTGCCGAGCTGGAACGACTAGGATATGAAGTAACTTATGTGCCTGTGGATCACACTGGGCGTGTGCTTCCGGAGGAGGTAGAGGCCGCTATTCGGCCGGATACGTTCCTGATCAGCATGATGTATGCCAACAATGAAGTCGGAACAGTTCAGCCTGTCATTGAAGTGGGGGAGCTGGCGCGCACCCGGGGCATTCTGTTTCATGTCGATGCTGTACAAGCCTTCGGAGCGCTGCCGATTTCATGCCGCGATCTGCCGGTAGACCTGCTGAGCGTGTCTGCCCATAAAATCAACGGGCCGCAGGGGATTGGAGCATTGTATGTGCGCCGCGGCACAGCCCTTCAGCCCCGGCAGTACGGCGGATTGCAGGAGAAGCAACGGCGGGCAGGTACGGAAAATATAGCAGGCATCACCGGCTTTGCGAAGGCTGCTGCCATTGCAACCGCTGTGGTTCATGAACGGAGAGAGCATGATCTTTCGCTCCGCGAAAAGCTGTTGAGCAGTCTGGAGAAGCGGCTCGGTAGCGATGGATTTACGTTGAACGGCAGCAGTGAGCATTTCCTGCCTCACATTGTGAATCTCAGCTTTCCCGGCTGCGGCACGGAGACGATGCTTATGAATCTGGATATGGAAGGAATTGCGGCGGCAAGCGGCTCTGCATGCACCTCCGGCTCCATTGAGCTGTCTCATGTTCTGCAAGCCATGAATCTTCCCGAAGATATTCTGCGTTCCGCGATTCGTTTTAGCTTCGGTTTGGGTAATACTACGAAAGAAATGGAATACACGGCTGAAAAAATTGCAACCATATCGCAAAGGCTGCGTAATAGGCATTAGGGGAAGCTCCGTACATTGAAAGGAGGGTAGCGCTGTTTTCCATTTCATCAGCCGAACGGCAAGACTGCTGCGTGCAAGAGCAAGACTTTACCGCATGTTCGGAATATGAATGATGAGGAGGCACCCGACATGAAGCTTCAGGAAATGATCGGTCTTGCTGTGTTTGATGTGGAAGACGGCAAGCAGATTGGCAAAATACACGATTTTATACTTACGGCGGACTGGACCATTAAAGGGATTGAACTGGAAGGGAAAAGTCTCTTTTCCTCCCACGTCAAGACCATTGATTGGGAAGACATCGTAGCGTACGGGGAAGATGCCGTAATGATTCGCAATCAGCAGGCTGTCCGCAAGACGGAAGCCGACGACATACATTATACTTATCTTCTTGGCGGCAGCAAGCTCAAGGATCTGTCCGTTCTGACGGAGGAGGGACTTATGCTTGGACATGTCACCGATGTTTATTTTGAGCAGGAATTGGGAAACAAGGTAAAAGGGATTGAAATCAGCGAGGGTTTCGTTTCGGACTTGATCGAAGGTCGGAAATGGCTGCCCTGCACCAACGGCATGTCCATCGGGGAGAATGCGATTATGGTTCCCCCGCTGAGCGAGCAGCGATTGGAGAAGGCTATACATTCTGTTAACGGATAGGTGAATTTATGAAATGTCCAAATTGTAATTCCAAAGATATAGGCAAAATCGGTTCTCACCAGTTTTACTGCTGGGGCTGTTACATTGAACTGCAGGTTATCGGAGATAAAATGTCCGTCTACCAGGTCGAAGAAGACGGAACGCTCAGTTCACTGGACGATCTGTTCTTCGGAGAGGAATATACTCAGGAATTCCCGCAGGCGCACGCATCCTCTTGAGAGGTAGTTCAAAAAGTCATTGAACACGCACTTAAATGATTTCGGTTGCCTGTTTTTTATTGCTGTAGTTTAACACGCGCTTGTTCTTCCGGATAACGGAAGATCAGGCGCGTTTTTTTTGGAAAGGGGAATGCGGGTTAATCCGGTCTGCTTCGGCATATACTGAATCGGAAGGCAAGTCCCAGAAAAGAAGGTGAAGCAGAAGATGGAGCATTTATCCAAAAACAGGTTTTTCCGTAATGGTGTGCTGCTGCTGCTCGGTCTGATGATTTTATACTTCCTGTGGCTCCTGCGTCCGCTGTTTTTCACTACATACGGTTTTTTAAAAACGATCATCGCGCCCTTCGCCGTGGCCATGATTATTTCCTATGTTCTTAACCCTGTCGTGAATATGCTTAGCAGCAGGAAGATGCCAAGGGGAGTGGCGGTGCTGCTCATTTATGCCTTTTTCCTGACCTGCCTTGGCGTCGTGTTGATGAACATCATCCCTATGCTGATTGAGCAACTGGAAGAATTAAATGAGCATTTGCCTGAAATTACAATGCATGCGCAGGGACTTCTGTCCGATTTGGACAATCAAATGATGCCTGGTGGCGTCCGCAGCGGAATGAATCAATGGGTTTTTCAGCTGGAAAACCGTATTTCCACGGCTATTACGGGCATTATGGATAACATCGGCGGCATGATTAATACGCTGCTCAATATTTTCATTGTGCCGTTTCTGATCTTCTATATTCTCAAGGATTTTGACGTGTTTGAGCGGGCGGTGGTATCAATTCTTCCTGGCGCTCACCGCAAGGGCATTGTTGTCATGCTGAAGGAAATCGATACGGCGCTCGGGCACTATATCCGGGGACAATTTCTCGTATGCGTCATTATCGGGGCGCTGTCTTATGCGGGATATATGATTGCGGGAATGCCCTATGCCCTGCTTCTTGCCAGCATCGTGGCGCTCTTTAACATCATTCCGTATCTGGGGCCTTTTCTCGGAGCCGCACCTGCAGTGATTATGGCTTCAACGATCTCAATGAAAATGGTGGTCATGGTCGTTATCGTGAATATTGTGTGTCAGATTCTGGAGACCAATGTGGTGTCACCGCAGGTGGTGGGCCGGACACTGCATCTGCACCCGCTTGCAATTATTTTTGCGCTTCTGGTGGGCGGAGAGATTGCAGGCATTCCGGGCCTGATTTTGGCCGTGCCAGTAATGGCTGTGCTCAAAGTAGTCGTACAGCGGCTTTTCGCCTACTATATCAAACGAAAAACGGTTTAGATTTTATTGACAGGTCCTATACCCGCAAGTATAATCAAGTATGAATGTTTACAGGATAAAACGTTGATGAAATCAAGTACGCCGGGTTCCTTTCCCAGAGAGCGGGCTTCTTCACAGGTTCTCCCGTGAAGGCTGCAAGAGCCTGTGTCAGATAACGGCGGAAAGCTCATTTCGGAGTGCGGCTCATCCCCGCCGGCAGGGACCCCGTTACCGGTCTGTATAAGGAGATCACTTGTTTATGCACGCCAGACAGTGATAACCAGGGTGGTACCGCGATATTTTCGTCCCTGATTTTTTCAGGGGCGTTTTTCTGTTTTTACCTAAATTTAAACCGATGGAGGTATGTGTTATGAAAGCCAGTGAAATCCGCTCCAAATGGCTGGAGTTTTTTAAGGAAAAGGGACATGCGATTGAACCGAGCGCTTCGCTTGTACCGCACAACGACCCGACTTTGCTGTGGATCAATGCCGGGATGGCGCCTTTAAAGCCCTATTTCGACGGACGTGTCAAACCTGAAAATCCGCGTATCGCGAATTCCCAGAAATGTATCCGCACCAATGACATTGAAAATGTCGGCAAAACGCGCAGACATCATACTTTTTTCGAAATGCTGGGCAACTTCTCCATCGGGGATTATTTTAAAGAAGAAGTAATTACCTGGGCCTGGGAGTTCCTGACGAGTCCGAAATGGATCGGCTTTGATCCTGAGCGGCTGTCGGTCACAGTTTACCCGGAGGATGAAGAGGCTTACAGATACTGGAATGAAAAAATCGGCCTGCCTGCGGAACGGATTATCAAGCTGGAAGACAACTTCTGGGACATTGGCGAGGGGCCATGCGGTCCTTGTACCGAGATTTTCTATGATCGCGGCGAAGCTTACGGCAGTGATATGTCGGACCCGGAAATGTATCCGGGCGGCGAGAACGAGCGCTATCTGGAAGTGTGGAACCTCGTGTTCTCCCAGTTCAACCATAACAAGGATGGCAGCTATACGCCGCTTCCGAACAAAAATATCGATACAGGCGCAGGCCTGGAGCGTCTGGCCTCCATCCTCCAGGATGTGAACTCCAATTTTGATACAGACCTGTTCCAGCCGATGATTCAGAAGACGGCTGCCATTGCCGGTGTTAAATACAATGAGGATCCTGAGAAGGATGTAGCCCTCAAGGTTATTGCGGATCATATTCGTACAGTAACTTTCGCTGTGGGCGACGGGGTGCTGCCTTCCAACGAAGGCCGGGGTTACGTTATCCGCCGCCTGCTGCGCCGTGCGGTTCGTTTCGGCAAAAAGCTGGGGCTGGACCGGCCGTTTATGTACCAGCTGGTGGAGACCGTCGGCGACGTCATGGGCGTATACTATCCGGAGGTCGTGGATAAGCGCGATTTCATCATCAAGGTGATTAAAACGGAAGAGGAGCGCTTCCACGAAACGCTGAGCGACGGCCTTGCCATTCTGTCCGAGATCAGCGAGCAGGCAAAAGCGGCGGGGCAGACGGTCATCAGCGGTACTGACGCCTTCAAGCTGTACGATACCTATGGATTTCCCTTTGACCTTACGGAGGATTATGCCAGTGAGCACGGCTTGACTGTTGACCGCGAAGGCTTTGACCAGGCGATGCAGGAGCAGCGTGACCGCGCCCGCGCCGCACGCCAGGACAGCGGCAGCATGAAGGTACAGGGCGGGGCGCTGTCCGAGCTGACGGTTAAAAGTGATTTTGTTGGATATAATGACCTCGTGACCGAATCCAAGGTACTGGCTATTATTTATGAGGATGTATTGGTCGATAATATAAGTGAAGGCCAGGAAGCGCAGATTGTCCTGGATATGACTCCGTTTTATGCGGAAAGCGGCGGACAGGTGAGCGACCGCGGGGTGCTGCATGGCGCAGCGGTAACCGCAAAGGTTCAGGGTATGAGCAAAGCACCGCAGGGCCAGCATGTCCATCAGATTCTGGTGCAGGCGGGCGAGCTGCGCGTGGGCGATACCGTACGGGCGGAAGTAGATGCTGAAGCCCGCCAGGATATTGAGAAAAACCATACTGCCACACACCTTCTTCATAAAGCGCTGAAAGAGGTGCTGGGCGAGCATGTGAATCAGGCCGGCTCCCTGGTGGAAGCTTCGCGCCTGCGTTTCGACTTCTCGCATTTTGGCAGCATTTCGGCCGAAGAGCTCGCGGATATTGAGCGCAGAGTCAACAGCCATATTTGGAGCCAGGACAAGGTCACCATTGATCTGATGCCAATTGATGAAGCCAAGGCGCTGGGAGCGATGGCTCTCTTCGGTGAAAAGTACGGGGACATCGTGCGGGTCGTCAAAGCGGGAGACTACAGCATTGAGTTGTGCGGGGGCTGTCATGTGGGCAACACCTCGCAAATCGGGCTCTTCAAGCTGGTGAGCGAGAGTGGCATCGGGTCCGGCGTACGCAGAATCGAGGCGGTGACTGGGCGCAGCGCGTACGAATATTCGGAAGGCCAGCTTGAGCTGCTGAAGTCGGCAGCCATGCTTCTGAAATCGAACGTTAATGAAGTGCCGAAACGGATTGAGGGGCTGCATCAGCAGATCAAGGAGCTCAGCCGCGAGAACGAATCGCTGCAGGGCAAGCTGAGCGCCATCGAGGCCGGCCAGTTGACCGACAAGGTTGTACAGGCGGGAGCCACGCAGCTGCTGGCCGTTCGCGTACAGGCATCTACAATGGATAATCTCCGTGCAATTGCCGATGAGCTGAAAGGCAAGCTGCCGTCCGCTGTGCTTGTGCTTGGAGCAGCGATGGAGGATAAAGTAAACTTTGTCGTAGCAGTGCCTGCCGAGCAGGTAAAAGCGGGTCTCCATGCCGGCAAGCTGGTGAAAGAAATCGCGGCCGTCTGCGGCGGTGGCGGCGGCGGCCGTCCGGATATGGCACAGGCGGGAGGACGGGACGCCTCCAAGCTTGACGAAGCGCTTGCCCGAGCAGTCGAGCTGGTGACTGCGGCTTCCGGCAGTTGAATAAATCAGCCGTAATTCTGAAAAATATACAGAAATCTGGGAAATTGGGGCCGTTAATTTCCTTGCAGGCACCAGGTTATGATATGATATAGAGGAATAGCTGGCATAAACATGTGTGTCATGTTTTTGTGGAAGCGAGGTGTCTACATGGATTCCATGGATAAGACGGTGAAGTTTAACGTCAAGGCCGACGAGAAGGAAGCGTCGGCGCAGGAAATATTGCTGACGGTATACGATGCTCTGGTCGAGAAGGAATACAATCCGATCAATCAGATCGTCGGTTACCTGCTGTCGGGGGATCCGGCTTATATTCCCCGACACAACAACGCCAGAAGTCTGGTGCGCAAGAAAGAACGTGATGAGCTGATCGAAGAACTGGTCCGTTCTTATTTGGCCAGCCATCGTCAGGGGAAGACGGAATGAAAGTGATGGGTCTGGATTACGGGGACCGCAGGATTGGCGTCGCCATGAGCGATGCCTTCGGCTGGACCGCCCAGGGATTAGAAGTTATCGAACGGCGTAAGGACGAGAGCGAGTATGGCAAGATTGCCGAGCTGGTGCGGGGCAACGAGGTTTCCGAAATTGTTGTCGGTCTGCCCAAGAACATGAACGGAACCGTTGGCCCACGGGGCGAAATTGCAATGGCTTTTGCCGAAAGATTACGCGAGTTACTGAACATCCCCGTTCACCTTTGGGATGAGCGGCTAACAACCGTCGCCGCAGAGCGGACGCTGCTGGAAGCGGACGTCAGCCGGAAGAAGCGCAAGCAGGTTGTCGACAAACTAGCCGCAAGCT
Organism: Paenibacillus enshidis; assembly: GCF_042136365.1. NCBI lineage: Bacteria > Bacillati > Bacillota > Bacilli > Caryophanales > Paenibacillaceae > Paenibacillus > Paenibacillus enshidis. The sequence continues at coordinate 45,480 of NZ_JBHHMI010000012.1, forward strand.
TGATTTTGCAAAATTATTTGGATGCTAACATTAAAAGGTGAGGGGGATTTCGCTGATGGCAGATAATCGATTGGACCTGGAAGAAGAGCAGCCGGAAATTATTTATATCGACGACGAAGAGGGTAACGAAGAAGAATTCGAGGTCATCATGAAATTCGAAGTGGATGGCTCTGATGCCAAATATATGATGGTTGCACCGGTCGAACCCGAAGAAGATGAAACCGATGTATACGCCTTCCGGTATGAGGAAGACGGTGACGATATTAAATTGTACCCGATTACGGATGATGCCGAATGGGAAATTGTTGAAGAAACATTCAATACCTTTGTAGAAGCAGATGACGAGGATTTTGAGAAATGACGATGTATTCCCGTGAGGATTTGACCTGGACGACCGGATTGAAGGAAGCCTTCGGTTCACAAGTGGAGCTTGAAGACGGGGAAGGACATTCTGTTCCTTACACGCTGGAGGCCGAATTTGAGGTAGGCGGACAGGCATATGCGGTTCTGTGCGGACAGAAGGCGGCTGCGGGGGAGTATGAGCTTTTCAGGGTGGTATGGAAAGGCGATAAGCCCGAGCTGACGGTCATCGAAGATGATGACGAATGGGAGGATATTGCGGAGCTGTACGATGAGTGCACGTTCCCGGAATAACCTGCAGTTTGGAAACGACTTTAGATTGAATGATATCCCGGAAAGGGCGGACTTGTCCGCTCTTTTTGGTTGTGAAGGGGTTGGATATTTTGAAGCGCAAAGCTAGGACCGGGGTGCTGCTGCTCGTCTTATTACTTGTCGTGGCAGGAGTGGCGCTCTATCTTTGGCAAATGATGCAGCCTGTCCAACAGCAAGCGGGAACCGTTGCGTTTACCGTGGAGCAGGGAATGAGAACATCCCAGATTGCAGATTTGCTTGAGCAGAAAGAACTTATTCGAAATTCTACTGTTTTTAAAACTTACTTAAAGCTAACGGAGCAAGGCAGCAACTTTCAGGCCGGCAATTATGAAGCACAGCCGGGCATCACCTATGAGCAATTGATTGCCAAGCTGTCCAGTGGAGATGTTGTGCCTGAGGAGATGATCCAGTTTACCATTCCCGAAGGATTTACGGTGCTGCAAATCGCCGATAGACTGCAGCAGGAAGGCATTGCTGACAAGGAAGAGTTTCTGAAGCTTGCGAATGACCCGGCACAATTTGACATGCCCCTGCTGGCGCATATTCCGGAGGACAAGCAGCTGAGGTATAAGCTGGAAGGCTATCTGTTTCCGGAAACCTACGAACTGCCCAAGGGCAGCTCGGTGAAAGAAATTATGGCGGCCATGCTGGAGCAGACTCAGAAAGAGCTGGACAGTATTCCGAATCTGGAGCAAGAGCTTGAGGAGCGCCACGAAACGCTTCATGAACTGCTTTCTGTCGCTTCTCTGGTGGAGCGTGAGGTGGTTGTGGATCAGGAGCGCCCAATTGTCGCCGGGATTATCTATAACCGGCTGGAGAAAGGGCAAAAGCTTGAAATTGACGCAACTGTTCAATATATGCTGAATAAGCAGAAGGAACGGCTGCTGTTTAAAGATCTGGAAGTAGATTCGCCTTATAATACGTATACGAATGAGGGTCTGCCGGCAGGCCCGATTGCCAGCCCGAGCTTAAGCTCCATTCAAGCGGCGCTTGAGCCGGCCAAGACGGATTATTTTTTCTATGTTACCAAAAAAGATGGCTCACAGGAGCACTTATTCGCCAAGACATATCAGGAACATTTAAACAATATCCAACAAAGTCAAAGTGTGACACAATAGGAGGTAACCCAGTGGCTGATAAACCCGAACTGCTCGTAACGGCAGCTTCACCGGGGGAAGCTGTACAGATGCTGGATGCAGGCGCGGATGCGCTGCTGATCGGAGAAGACCGGTTCGGCATGCGTCTGGCGGGCAGCTTTACACCCGACGAAATCAAAGATACGGTAGAGATTGCGCATGCGCGCGGCGCCAAAGTATATGTTTCCATGAATAACCTGATGACCAATGATCTGCTCCGCGAAATTCCGGATTATGTGCAGATGCTCGGTTCCATAGGGGTGGATGCGGTCGAGTTCAATGATCCGTCCGTGCTTGCAGCCGTGAAGGAGTATGCTCCCCATATCGCGCTGTTCTGGAATGCGGAAATGACCTCAACCAACTATTCCACCGCCAATTATTGGGGAGAAAAGGGAGCATCCCGTGTTGTGCTGGCACGGGAGCTCAATATGGATGAGATAACGGGAATGATCCCCGATCTGAAGATTGAAGCCCAGGTACAGGTGCACGGGATGACGAATATTTACCACTCCAAGCGGCGTCTGGTGGCCAGCTACATGCAGCATCAGGGCAGACCGGTGGAGGGTGATCTCGGGAAGGACCGTCATTTATTCCTGATCGAGGCTGAGCGCAGGGAAGAGAAGTTTCCGATCTATGAAGATATCAACGGAACTCATATTATGAGCTCAGATGATATATGCATTATCGAAGACCTCCATTTACTGATGGCAGCAGGAGTGCACAGCTTCAAAATCGAGGGCCTTCTCAAGCCGACAGCCTATAACGAGGCGGTGGTTAAAGCTTACCGTACGGCTATCGACAGCTTCTTTAATAATTCGGAAGACTATGCCTATGATGAAGCATGGCTGGATGAAGTGCGCAGACTGCAGGACCCGGAAAGGGAGCTTTCCTTCGGGTTTTTCTATAAAGAACAGGTTTATTAAAAAATATAGGGGTGAACGAAACGGTGGGGACTTTAACCAAGCGTAAATATACGGGCACACGTTACCGTCTGGATAAACCGGAACTGCTCGCTCCGGCCGGCAATCTGGAAAAACTGAAATTTGCCATTCATTATGGCGCTGATGCCGTTTACATTGGCGGCCAGCATTATGGCCTGCGCTCCAACGCCGACAATTTCAGTTTTGAGGAGATGAAGGAAGGCGTCGAGTTTGCCAAAAAGTATGGCGCCAAGGTGTTCGTGGCTACGAATATTTATGCCCACAATGAAGATGTTGAAGGCATTGAAGCGTATTTGCGCAAGCTGCATGAGGCGGGGATTTCTGCTATCATTGCGGCCGATCCGGCCATTATCCAAGTGGCTCGCAAAGCCGTGCCTGAGCTGGAGGTGCATCTGAGCACACAGCAATCGACGCTGAACTGGCAAGCTGTGAAGTTTTGGAAAGAGGAAGGTCTGCCGCGTGTCGTACTGGGCCGGGAGACGAGCATGGATGAAATCGCGGAAATTAAGGAGCATGTGGATATCGAGATTGAAGCGTTCATTCACGGTGCGATGTGCTCTTCCTTCTCCGGCCGCTGCGTGCTGTCCAATCACTTTACAGACCGGGACTCCAATCGTGGGGGCTGCTGCCAGTCCTGCCGCTGGAAGTATGATTTATTTGAAGACGCTCGTTCATCCGCGGTTTGGGTATCTGAGGAAGAAGCCAGAGATAACCGGGTACTGGAACAGTTTCGTCTTGGAGTGAACCAGCTCCCGCTTTATGATGAGCAGGATAACCCGTTCAGTATGGGCTCCAAGGACCTGTGCATGATCGAGCATATTCCTGATCTGATTGATGCCGGTGTGGACAGCTTCAAAGTGGAAGGACGGATGAAATCCATCCATTATGTAGCGACGGTGATCAATGTATACCGCCAGGCGATTGATTCGTACATGGCTGATCCGGACAACTACGTGCTGAAGCCGGAGTGGATCGAGGAAATGAATAAAGCGGCCAACCGTCCGCTGAACACCGGCTTTTTCTATGATACGCCGGATCATGAGGATCATATTTACGAGCCGGAAGAAAAGGCCGTACCGTATGACTTCGCTGGACTGGTGCTTAATTACGATCCGGAGACACGCATGGCGACAATTCAGCAGCGCAACCATTTCAAACCGGGGCAGCAGGTTGAATTTTTCGGGCCTGGAGGAACGTTCTTCAAGCAAACGGTAGGCAAGCTATGGGATGAAGATGGCAACGAACTAGACGCTGCCCGTCATCCGCTGCAGCCGGTGAAGATGATTGTAGACCAGCCAGTTTCCTATTTTGATATGATGCGCAAGCGGAAATAAAAGAAGCATTTTCTGGAAATATGTGTTTGAGGTTCTCCTATATCGGTCGGGAGGCCTCTTTTTTTTATAGTTTTATAGGAAAAAAGTTTCAGTTTATTTTGGCAATTAAGGCTGACAAGACCAACTTTTGTCGTATAATATCGTTAAATACATAAAGAGAAGGTTAGGGTAATGTGGGGGATGAATAACTTCCGGCAGGTGAGAAAAATGGGCGTGAAGCCAACAAGAGAGAAAAAAACTGAAAAGAAAGAGGGACAAGTGCCAAGCCTGAAGAACAAGCTGAAATTGCCTTCATTGAAGATGAACTGGAAGGTTCGCGAGCGGGTAAAAGGCTTGGTCAATGGTGGGGAGAAAGACCCGGGAAAAAGAAAAGGAAGCAGCACGGATTACGAAAAATCACCCAAGGATTACATATCCTTGATCAAACAAGCAAATCCTGTGAAGTCTGTGGGGATGAAGCTATTCCTGATTTTCTTTATTACGATTATGATCGCAGTGGTCAGCCTGGGGACGATATCTTATGCAACCGCTCGCAATACAATCGAGCAGAATGCTGCACTGGCTTATCAGCAGACCGTAAATCAGACATCCGAAAAGCTGGACATCATTTTGGAGCGTTTTCTGGATACTTCAACCCAAATCTTCTTCGATACGGAAATTGCCGATCTGCTGCGGACGATAAGCAATCCGGATATCTCTTCTTATGATGCATTCATGGCGATCGATTCGGTGACCAAGAAGCTGACCAACGTGGCGTTTAACAATAAAGCGATCGAGTCCATTTATTTGTATCCGGAAGACCCGAATGGGGTCATCATGGGAACCGGCAATAAAAAGGATGTAAGATCAGAGCCATGGTTCGCAGAAATGCTGCAAAATACGGGGGTCCGCTGGCTGCCGACGGAAGTCAGCAGCTCCGGCATCAAGACCTACCGTCTGGTCCGTTCGATGAATGATCTGTCCGTGCTCGGCGCCAAGTATGTGCTGGTGATGGACCTCAAGCTGAGCTCTCTTGAAGAGCAGCTGGAGGGGCTGAATCTGGGAGATGGCGGAGCCATTCACCTGGTAACCAAGGATGGCATCCCGGTGGCGTCAAACCAGCAGGATATGGTGGGAAGCGGAAAGACTCTGGATTATGTGAAAGAGTTGAAAGAACCTCAGGGCAGCGATACGGTTAGTGTGGATTTGAATGGCAAGGGCCAGGAAGTGCTGTCCGTTCATACGACGCTTGGCACATCCCAATGGATTCTGAACGGAATCGTGCCCGTATCCGCACTGCTGCAAAGCACCAAAGGCATTCTGATTCTTACCTGGGTGTTTGTGATTGCGGCTGCAATCGTAGCTGTACTGCTTGGCTGGTTGATGATGCGCATGATCGGCCGTCCGCTGAAGCGGATGAAGGATCTCATGAACGAAGGCGCCAAAGGCAACCTGGGCGTCCGCACTGATTACCGGTCCAGGGACGAAATCGGTCAGCTCTCCACAAGCTTTAATGAAATGATGGAGCAAATTACGGAACTGGTGCAGCAGACCAATTCAACGGCCAAGGACGTTCTGCTGACAGCCTCCGAACTGAGCGATGCTTCCAAAAAGACAGCCATCTCAGCAAGGGAAATTGCCGTAGCGACCGAGGAAATTGCGAACGGCGCCTCCAGTCTCGCTACGGAGGCGGAGCGTGGCAATACACTGACCGACAATATTACGCGCCAGATGGAGAGTGTTATCGCTTCCAATTTGCAAATGGGAGAAGCAGCGCGGGAGGTGGGTCGCTCCAGTGAAACAGGCAGCGAGCAGCTCAAGCAATTGATGGGTAAGACCAAGGTAACGGAAGAAACGACACGCTCGCTTGTCGCCAAAATGGACAAGCTGAAGGGAACCACTTCCACAGTGTTCAAGATGCTGGATGCGATGCAGAACATTACGAAGCAGACGAATATCCTGTCCTTGAATGCGACCATCGAAGCGGCACGGGCGGGCGCAGCCGGACGCGGGTTCATGGTGGTGGCGGATGAAATCCGGCAGCTGGCCGATCAATCCCGGCAGGCCATTATTATGGCTAGCGGCATCATTAATAACATCGTTACCGAAATGAATGAGACGGTGAAGGCGTTAACAGACGCGTATCCTTTGTTCAGACAGCAAATTGAAGCGGTTGAAGAGACCTCGGAAATATTCCAGTCTGTACAGCAGCAGATGGAGGACTTCATCAGCAGTCTGACTGCGGTGACCGGGTCGATTGAAGAACTTAACCAATCTCAGGAGGTATTGTCCGATGCCATGGGCAATGTCAGCGCTGTAGCAGAGCAATCCTCCGCCACCTCGGAGGAGGTCGCCTCGCTCAGCAGTGAGCAGGAAAATGTCGCCAGCCAGCTCGTAAAGCTATCCGAGAAGCTTGAAAACGTATCTGGCAGCCTGCAGCAAACGTTGTCCAACTTCAGAATATAAGCAAAGCAACGCATTCGTATGATGTGTATAAGGGAGCAGCCTGCAAGCAGATTTTCTGTTGCAGGCTGCTCCTTTCCGTGTTCAGTGACCTTTCGGGAAGGCGGGTGTTTGACAGCAACGGCACGGGGACATACTATTCCCAAGATCAGCATACAGGAGGCGGACCGAGATTGCAGCACCAGACGAACAGGAACGAACGGCATCAGCGAATCCAATATGTAACGGTTGTGCTTTCTGTGCTCATAGTTATCCTTATCATCCGTTTAGGATGGATTCAGACCTTTTTTGTGCGCAGTATTGTCCCTAACGGAAACAGAACCGTAAGGGAGCAGGCCGTTATTCAGCGGCAGGAGGGGATTGTGGTGGATACTGGCCGGGGAGACTTTACGGACAGATCCGGGCGCAGCATAACAGGCACCTGGGTCCGGGTGCCTGTGCTGTTTCCCGGAGGGCCTGTGAAGCAGGATGGCAGGCTCAGACAACTGGCCCGGATTCTGAATACCGATCCTGCCGAGCTTCTCCGCCGCTGGAAAGGTCTCGGTTCGCCCCTGATCTGGAAAGACAGTAGCGGCAAGCCTCTGGAGTTGACGGACCAGGAAGCCGCCTACATTGCCCGGTTTGCTCCCGGGGCGGCAGAAGCGCTGCCATACAGGAGAAGATACGAGAGGGCGCAGAACGGCATGCAGTGGCTTGGTTTTCTATACGAGCGTCCTGAGGATTCATACCGTACATCGTCAGGAGCAGCCGGTCTGGAGAAAACACTGCAGCCGCTGCTGAAGGGAGAAGGAGAGACCTTTATATCCCATTTGGTAGATGCTGAGCGTCATACGCTTCCCGATACGGGGCTGCACATGAACAAGCCTTCCAACAGCTATTATCCGCTGCAGGTGCAAACGACGATCGATCTTGCCCTGCAGCGCAAGATCGAAAGCTTGACAGAGCACAGCTTGATGAAGGAAGGAGCAGTGGTTGTGCTAGACGCTGGCAACGCCGATGTGCTTGCGATGGTATCGCGTCCTTTTTACGACCCCCGTCATGTCAATCCGCAGGGCTCCGACTGGTCCAACCGCGCTGTGAAGGCGGTCGTACCTGGCTCCATTTTCAAAATTGTTACGGCTGCAGCCGCCTTGGAGGCCGGAGCTGCCAAGGAGGGGGAAACCTTTCACTGCCACGGAGACTATGGTGCCTACGGCTTGGCCTGCTGGAAGGAAAAGGGCCACGGGACACTATCCCTTGAGCAAGGTTTTGCCGAGTCCTGCAACACCGTATTTGCCAAGCTGGCGGAACGATTGAGCTCCAGGCAGCTTGTACAAATGGCCGAGGCTCTTGGACTGGGGCGGCAGGTTGGCTGGGAGGGAGTGAATCTGGCCGGAATGAAGCAGTTTCGCCTGTTCGATGGCGAGGAGGCTGGCCGCGTATTCGACAGCCGGACCCAGGCGGAGGATACAGGAGCACGCGTACAGACGGCCATCGGGCAAAGGGATGTGAGAATGACTCCATTACAGGCGGCGAATCTTGTTGTCACCCTGCTGCATAACGGAGAAGTGCGTTCGCCGCGGCTGGTGCGCCGCATTCAATATGCGAACGGAGGAACCCTTCTTGAGCTGCCCGCTCATGCTCTGCCTGCGGCTACAGGAAAAATACACCCGCACACAGCGCATACCCTGCTGCACTGGATGGAGAAGGTCGTACAGGAGGGGACCGGCAAAGGCTTGGCCTCCGCCAAGTGGAAGCTTGCCGGGAAATCAGGAACCGCCCAAACCGGACAGGCCGGCAGGGCGGTTAACAATCAATGGTTTATCGGATATGGTCCGGTGGAAAAGCCGCGCTATGCGGTGGCTGTCCTTGTACAGAATGCTCCGGCGAATACGCCGAACCAGGCTACAAAGCTGTTTGGTCAAGTCATGGACTTTCTTGCTTCTTCGGAAGGAGGCGTTTCCTCCTCCTGAAGCTTGGCCAGAAATGGCGGTTCTTCGAATTCTTCTTTCGGGAAACGAATCCATTTCTGCAGATAGCCCTGCTGCCACAGCTCCTTGATCAGTATGAGCAGAATCGGGGAGAGGATCAGACCGGCCACCCCAAAAATCGAAAGCGAGATAAACATGAACGACAGCATCAGATAGGCCGAGGTAACGCCTATGGAATTGCCTGCAATCTTCGGCTCGGCCAGCTGGCGAACGAGCATGGCAACCGCCAAAAGCACCAACAGTCCGATGGCAAGACCGGTATTGCCGATGATGAACAGATAGACGGCCCACGGGATCAGGATGACCGGCACGCCCAGCAACGGGAGAATATCAAAAACGGCTGCTATGAGTGCAATTGCAAAGGCATTGCCTGTGCCGAGAATCAGCAGTCCGAGAAAAATAATAACAAACGTGATCGATACAAGAATAGCCTGGGCTTTTATATACGATCCGATCGCTTTCAAAACATGGTTTCTGAAAAAGCTAAATGCGGTTTTCAGCGTATGTGGTGTCTTTTTACGCACAATGACCTTCCACAGATCAATCTCCATGCTGAGAAAAAAAGCCAGGATGATGGCAATCCCAAAGTTGGTCATGAAGGTAGAGAACGTGCCGAGAAAGGCAACGACGTGCTGCAGGGCACTGGTGCCCCAGTTTGTGGCCAGCTTCGTGGCTGTTGTAAAATAATCGTTGATGTTTTGCGTGATCGACGGCGGCAAACTGGCGGCTTTACCCTGTAAAAAAGCGGTCAGATTCACAAACGCCTGCTGCACAATGGAGGTATATTGCGGAAGATCGTCGGCAAGCCGCATGAGCTGTGTCACCACGATCAGTCCCAGCCCGAAAAATAAAGCAAGCAGGATGACAATAAACAGCAGCACGGAAATAGCGGAAGCAAACGGCTTGCGCATCCCCTTTTTGTGAAGGTAACGGGCCAGCGGTTCAATGCACAAGAATACGACGAAAGAAAGAAACACCGGCGCTGCGATATGGTATAAGCGGCTGGATACGAATAAAATCAGATAGACGGTCAGCGCAATCAGTGCTATATCAAAAGCGGTGCGCCAATACTTTTTATAAAGAGGCAGCATAAAATACAACGACTCCTTTTTTCGGGTAAGATCAATTTTGTTATATTGTACACTATTTATATAAAGTCAGCCTTATTTTCTAACCTTTTATGTTAAAATAAAGTTAGTGAGTCTTCCTCAGGTCGCCCCTTACACAGGAGCGTGGATTGAAAAAAATAGGCAAACGGCACGCTATGTCAAAATAGAGAAGTGGGGAATAAGACGTGCTGCAGAATGTACTGCTATGGCTTTTTTACATTACATCATTTTACGCTTTTATCCCCGGGATTATAAGCCGCTTGTTCGGCTTCCGGGTATTCCGGCGGGGAAAGAAGGAGGAGCAAGCCTTCGCCCTTACTTTTGACGACGGGCCTGACCCCGTCTATACCCCTCAGTTGCTGGATTTGCTGCAGCGTTTCAATGCCAAAGCGACGTTTTTTGTCGTGGGCGCAAATGCAGAGCAGCACCCGGCTATATTGCGGAGAATCCATGAAGAGGGTCATTTGATCGGTATTCACAATTATGTGCATAAATCCAACTGGTTCATGCGTCCGGCAACCGTGCGCAAGCAGATTTTATGCACAGAGCAAATCATCCATGAAGTCACCGGCGAACGTACGGCCTATTACCGGCCCCCTTGGGGCATTGTGAATCTGTTCGACTTCGCCAAATCGAATGGACGCCGCATCGTTCTCTGGTCTTCCATGTTCGGGGATTGGCGCATCAAGACGGGGGCGGACCGGTTGACCCGAAGAATGTTGCAAAAGCTGCGTGGAGGGGAAGTTATGCTGCTGCACGATTGTGGCAGAACGCTCGGCGCCAATGCTGACGCTCCCCAAAATATGCTGATTGCGCTGGAGCGTGTGCTGATTGAGGCTGGCCGCAGGGGCCTGCGCAGTGTACGGATAGACGAGTTGGCAGGAGGTGCAGTGGAAATGAGCACAAAGCATTCTGCAGGCTGGTTCAGAAAAGTCATAGTCCGTGGCTGGCTGCTGTATGAACGTGCGTTTCACGCCCTGTTCCGGCTTGAGCCTGCAAACCCGCAGGAGCCATTTCTGCATTTCAGACAGCGCAAATACAAGGGAAGTCCTGTAGATTTTGCCGATGGTTCCTCACTTGTTCAAGGTGATGAGGTGCTTGAGCTGCATTTTGATAATGAAAGGCTGTACCAGATCGGCTCTACTGCCAAGACACCAATGCATGTAGCGATCCAAATGATCCGTTCCGTAGAGAAGCAGCTTCCATATCTGGCGGCAAAAGTTGCTAATGATCCAAGGCTTGCAGGAGTCAAAGCCATTTACGGTGTCAGCATGATCAACCGTGGTGCGGAGAAGCTCGGTTTTATCATCCGGGACCTTCCAGCAGGCTTGTTCGCGGCTTCATCCACGCTGTATCTGCGGCTGCTGTTGAGCGTCATCCATCCATCCGGGCAGGAAAGGCTGAAGCATCGCTCAGATCTGCTCGTGCCGAAGCTCATCGTCATGCCGGCCTCTGTGTTAATGGGCCGTTTCTTGAAGAATGATTCTGCAAGGACCGGTATGACCCTGAAAGATCATCCGCTATCCGAGCCTGCGGAAGAGATGGGCATGGGTGCCGCTTCCGCCCAGACGGTGAACAGCACGACAAGCACGATTGCATGAAAAAGGGTGTTATATCCAGAAAAAATTCCTGCTCCCCATGAAGGATGGGGGCAGGAATTTTGTGTTTTACGGTTAGATTTTCATGATACCGCCGTTGCTGGCATTCGTAACAAGCTTGGAATATCTGGCCAGATAGCCTGTTTTTACTTTCGGCTCGAAACCTTTCCAATTGGCACGGCGGTGGTCAAATTCCTCGTCGCTGATCTCAAGCTGAATCGTGCGGTTGTTAAGATCCAACTCGATGAAGTCGCCGTCTTGCACGAAAGCGATTGGTCCGCCTTCAGCCGCCTCCGGAGAGATATGGCCGATGGAGATGCCGCGGGAAGCGCCGGAGAAGCGTCCGTCTGTGATCAGGCCAACCTTGGCGCCAAGGCCCATGCCAACGATCTGGGAGGTAGGAGCGAGCATTTCCGGCATGCCTGGTCCGCCTTTCGGCCCCTCATAGCGGATAACAACCACATGCCCTTCCTTGACTTTACCGTTGGCGATGCCAGCCAGAGCATCTTCCTGAGAATCAAAGCAGATGGCAGGGCCTCTATGGTATCCGCCAACGGATGGATCCACGGCACCGACCTTGATAATGGAGCCTTCCGGAGCGAGATTGCCGAACAGTACGGCAAGTCCGCCGCGCTCGGAATAAGGGTTGTCAAGACGGTGGATAACATTCTCATCCAGTATTGGCTGATCCTGCACGTTCTCGCGCAGCGTTTTACCGGTAACGGTAATACAGTCCGCATGAAGAGCGCCGGGCTTTTTCAACAGCTCATTCAGCACGGCGCTCACGCCGCCGGCATTGTGAACGTCCTCGATGTGATAATCGGAAGCAGGAGCCAGCTTGGACAGATGCGGTACACGGTTGGCAACTTCATTAATGCGTTCGATTGGATAGTCGACCTCCGCCTCATTAGCCAGCGCAAGAGTATGCAGCACCGTATTCGTGGAGCCACCCATGGCCATATCGAGCGCGAAGGCGTTGTCGATCGCTTCTTTAGTCACGATGTCACGCGGCTTCAGATCCATTTTGATCAGTTCCATGAGCTGCTCTGCAGAGCGCTTAACAAATTCTTTGCGTTCAGGAGCAACAGCCAGAATGGTTCCGTTGCCCGGAAGCGCGAGACCCAATGCTTCAGCAAGACAGTTCATGGAGTTGGCCGTGAACATGCCCGAGCAGGAGCCGCAGGTCGGACAGCCGTATTGTTCAAGCTCTAGCAGACTTTGATCATCAATTTTGCCAGCCTGATAAGCGCCTACGCCTTCAAATACGGAAGTCAGGGAGATGGAGCGGCCATTCTTGTCTTTACCGGCTTTCATCGGTCCGCCGCTGACGAAGATGGTTGGAATGTTGACGCGCAGGGCGCCCATCATCATGCCGGGCGTGATTTTGTCACAGTTGGGAATACAGACCATGCCATCGAACCAGTGGGCAGAGACAACCGTTTCGAGGGAGTCGGCAATAATTTCACGGCTTGGCAGGGAATAACGCATGCCGATATGTCCCATCGCAATGCCATCGTCCACACCGATGGTATTGAATTCGAAAGGCACACCACCTGCCTCGCGAATGGCTTCTTTAACGATTTTGCCGAATTCCTGCAAATGAACATGTCCGGGAACAATATCGATGTATGAGTTGCACACGGCGATGAACGGCTTGTCAAAATCTTCTTCCTTTACTCCCGCCGCCCGCAGCAGGCTGCGGTGAGGCGCACGGTCAAAGCCTTTTTTGATCATATCTGATCGCATTTTCTTCTTGTTAGCTGTCATGAAGTCTGTCCTCCCAGGTTCCTATATTGATTTAGCGCTGCAAATCAACGCTTGAAAGCAGTGAATGGTTTCTAGAAAGTCTACCATAACTGTGGCCTTTTTTCTATATATATTACAGAAGATGAAAGAGCTTTGCACAAAAAAAGGAGCCTGTCACCGCTGCTGCGGGACAAGCTTCCGGGGATAAACGGGCGCGGTCAGTTTTGACCGCCCTTGCGTCCGATTTTTTATAAAACTCTTTATCATGGGATTCGGCTGTCGCTTCTCTTAGAAGAATGACTGAGCAATTCCGGAAAGGAAGGCGTATGGCTAATTTCAGGATTTCGACTGCATGCGGTTTGGCACGCCTCGGCTTTTTGGGAAATGCTCAGCAATTCTGTTTGCGTATATGAACAACCAACCCACATTCGGCTCAATTAACGGATGCACAGCACGCTTGACGGCAGGCAGGGCGAGCAGGACGGTCAGCAGGCAGGCTACGATCATGACGCATAGGGTGCCAAAGGTTGTATGGATATAAGCATATATTCCCGATGAGGCCGCCCCGCGAATAATAAATCCGTGCAGCAGGAACACATACAAAGTCCGGCTTCCCATCCGGGACAGCCAGCCGGCAGCAAAAGGCACGAATCCAAGGAAGGCAGCCGACGCTGCGAGCTGCAGCAGGTAGATGCCGATCCGGATTAAACCCGCGTACCATTCTCCGTGTCCCAGCCCGGTGTAAGTCATGCTTCCGTACAGCCAGCCTGTTTGCAGATGGGCAGATGTCCAGACCGCTGCAGCGAGCATCAGCAGGGACCCCGCAATAGCGGCAGCTCTGAAGCGTGGGGTCAGGAGAAATGATATTTTTTCATAAGTCATATGATAACCAAGCACAAAAAAAGGCAGAAACACAAAGGTTCTGGATATGCTCAGCCACGTCCCTTCAAAGGGCAGGTATCCGGCAAGCGTCCCCAGCAAAATGGAAGTAGTCAGTTGTACGGCCAGCGACACCCGCCGCATAGCCAGCATGAGTAATCTCCAGCAGAAATGGCTGGCGAGGAACCATAGCAGCAGATAAGGGGCAAAAAAGGAATGATGTACCCCCTGAACGTGGAAGAAAGCGGTATCGAGCAGGGAGTACAGGCTCTGAAAAATAATGTATTGAACCATAATCTGCAGCAGCGCTTTAGCGCCCGCTTCACCCTTCAGGTTCTTACGCGCAAAATAACCGGTTACCCACACAAACAGCGGCATATGAAACATAAAGATCCAGGTATACCAACGGTTTGCCAGGCTGCTGGCATCTATTAAAGGTTCAAGCGCATTGGCAGCAAACACACACACGATCAATAAAAATCTTAAATTCAGAAAAAAAGAATCTCTGCTTTGGTCCGACCTTCCGCTCATATCTACCCCTCCATACGGTCGGCACAACCGCCGTATTTTCTGAAAATCTTATATTCAAAACATACGATATTTCGGCAGTATTTATTGTGATAAAATTCACAATAGCAAACGCTCACATTTTCCTGATTTGTGTCGGTTGTTATGAAGGATGCGGGCAAGTGTTCCATAAGTTATAATTGGAAAGAATCGTCCAGAGTGGGAATCGTGAACAGGGATACCGCCGCAAGGGAGGAAGAGCATGCCAGAGTTGCAGATGGGGACACGTCTTGAGCCCTGCCGGGCGATCCTGTTTGATAAAGACGGGACACTGTTGCATTTCCTGCAGATGTGGGGACCATGGGCGGGCTCTGTCCTGAATATGATGGAACAGCAGCTGGCTGTCATCGGGGCCGAAATTATCGGTGGCAAGGAGCGGCTTCTGGGAACCGTGCTTGACCGTCAGGGGTGTGTTACCGGCTACGACCTGCGCGGACCGCTTGCTATGGGCACGGTTGAAGAAACGACCGGTCTGCTGGCATGGCAGCTTTACGCAGCCGGGGTGCCATGGGATGAGGCGGTGATGCAGGTCAGGCATTTCAGCAAAACAGCCATGGCCGATCTTCGCGACCGCCGTCCCGCTCAGGCTTTTCCGGGACTGTCCGCATTTCTTGAACAATGCCGGGCAGCCGGACTGAAACTGGGGGTCGTCACTTCGGACGCCGGGAAGGAAGCGGAGGAACATCTGCGCTGGCTCGGTTTCCGACGACATTTTGGTGCGGTGGTCGGTTATGATGATGTCAGGGAAGGGAAACCTTCACCGGATATGGTGCTGAGAGCCTGTGAAGAACTGGATGTAGCCCCGGCCGATACGGTGATCATCGGGGACAGCAACGGGGATATGAAGATGGGAAAGCATGCCGGTGTGAGGCTGAAGCTGGGCTTTGCCCCCGACCCGAAGCTGACGGAGCATCTGGCGGATGCGGATATCATTTTTCACAGCTACGAGGATTTGCAGGTCAGGTTTTGAACGAGTTCAACGTCATGGAGGCGGATAAAGGATGAAGCCGGAGGAAAGGCTGGCACAATGGATCGGCGAAAGCCGCAATATTGTATTTTTCGGAGGAGCGGGAACATCGACGGAAAGCGGTATCCCTGATTTCAGGTCTGCCGCAGGGCTTTACCGGCAGGAAGAGCAGCTGCCCTATCCGCCGGAAGTGATGCTGAGCAGAACATTTTTTATGGAGCATCCGGACGTTTTTTTCGATTTTTACCGCAGTAAAATGCTGCACCCTGACGCTGAGCCGAACGGCTGTCACCGACTGTTGGCCGGCCTTGAAAAGGAGGGCAGGCTGCAGGCGGTCATCACACAGAACATTGACGGGCTCCACCAGAAGGCGGGCAGCAGCCGGGTGCTGGAGCTTCATGGCTCCGTGCACCGGAATTACTGCATGAAATGCGCACGCTTTTACAGTCTGGAGGAAGTTATGACGGCAGAGGATGCGGTTCCACGCTGTCAGCATGACGGTGCGATCATCAAGCCGGATGTCGTTTTATATGAGGAGGAGCTGAACCAGGAGACGCTTTACGATTCCGTCGAAGCCATTTCCCGGGCGGATCTGCTGATCATCGGGGGAACCTCGTTGACGGTTCAGCCGGCAGCGTCGCTGGTTACTTATTTTAGAGGGGCGAGAACCGTGCTTATGAATGCCGATCCGACTCCTTACGATGCAAAGGCGAATCTGCTGATTACCGATCCGATCGGACAGGTGATGGAGCGGGTCGCGGTAATATTGTCCGCAGGCCAAGCTTGATGCAGGAAGACTGTAATCGGTTTCTTGTCAAAGGCCGGCTAAAAGAGCTATGATGAATTCTGGAAGCATTTATCAGTTACTATTTCAGAGTCAGAGAGGCAGGGATGGGTATGGTTTACTTGGCTAGCGATGACCGCTATGAAGGCATGAAATACAACCGTACCGGAAAATCCGGGCTGAAGCTGCCGGTCATTTCATTGGGATTATGGCATAATTTCGGCAGGATCAACAATGCCGAGAACGGACGCAACATGATTACCCGGGCGTTTGACTTAGGCATTACCCACTTTGACCTGGCGAATAACTACGGACCTCCGCCCGGCTCGGCGGAGCAATTCTTCGGACAGGTGATTGCCGGCGATCTGAAGCCTTACCGTGACGAGCTGGTTATCTCCACAAAGGCCGGTTATTATATGTGGCCTGGCCCTTACGGCGAGTGGGGATCACGCAAATATTTGATCTCCAGCCTGGATCAGAGCCTGAAACGAATGGGACTGGACTATGTGGACATCTTCTATTCCCACCGTTTTGACCCCGAGACTCCGCTGGAGGAGACGATGATGGCGCTGGACCATATCGTCCGGTCAGGCAAGGCGCTGTATGTGGGTGTGTCGAATTACAATGCCGAACAGACCGCAGAAGCGAGCCGCATTCTGAAGGAATTGGGCACGCCCCTGCTGATCCATCAGCCGAAGTATTCGCTGCTGGACCGCTGGGTTGAAAACGGGCTGCAGGATGTGCTGGATGAAAACGGCATTGGAAGCATCGCCTTTTGCCCTCTTGCCCAGGGAATGCTGACGAACAAATATTTGAATGGGATACCAGAGGATTCGCGGGCGGCAGGCACGTCGGTCTTTTTGAATAAAGAGCAAATTACCCCGGAAGCGATCCGTAAAGTGCGGGCCCTGAATCAGATGGCCGTTGCGCGCGGGCAGAGCCTTGCGCAGTTTGCCCTGGCCTGGGTGCTGCGCGGCGGGCGTGTGACCTCGGCTCTGATCGGCGCAAGCCGGGTGTCGCAGATTGAAGAGAACGTTGCGGCTCTTTCGAACCTGGAATTTACGCATGACGAACTGGAAAGAATTGATTCCATCCTTCAGCCCGCCGGGGGCCAGGAAGGCCATAAATAAACGGTATAATAGGACGGCGCGTCGGAAGCCGTTCGCAAAGCAGCCCGCCAATAAGAGCGGGCTGCTGCCTTATCCGGGCTTTATTTGCCGACCGTTATCCGGTATTCTGTCGGGGACTGCCCGTAGAAGCGCCGGAATTGGCGGGAAAAATAAAGTGCGTCCGGCAGCCCCACCGAGGCGGCGACCTGCTCAATGGACAGCTCCGGCCGTTCGCGCAGCAGCAGCCGCGACTTATCGATCCGCAGTTTGAGCAGATAGGTCACCGGTGACAGGCCGGTTTCCTTTTTAAAAATACGGGACAAGTAGGCCCGGTTATAACCGAGGCTGACGGCCATCTGTTCGATGGACACCGGGTGGGCATACTGTGTAGACATGTACTGAATCATTTGTTTGACCGTGATTCTGACTTGCGAGTCAGGCCCTGGCAGTTTGGCAGCTTCCGTCAGATGCTCTCCCGCCTCGGCGAGGATCAGGTACAGATAGCCGACGGAAGCAGGATGGGAGCTTGCTTTTCTGCCGTAAAAGGTCTGTTGCATGGCGTGAATCCTTTGCGGAATCCGGCTGTCTCCGAAAGCTTTGAATACCGGTGCATCCGTTCCGAAACCGGCTTCCTCGATAAGGCGGCCAGCTTCGCTGCCGGTAAAGGCGGACCATCTGTACCGCCAGGGGTCATCGGTATCGGATACATAGCTGACCAGTTGGCCCGGATGGATCAGAAAGCAGTCTCCTGCGCTCAGGTGATATGTCCGCTGCTCCGTCCGGAACCAGCCGTGACCGGATTCCACGAAATGGAGCAGATAATAATCATACAGCTTGGGACCAAGCGCATGCCCCGGTTTCGTCTGGCTTTCTCCGGCGAACAGCACATGAAGCGGGCTGTGCTCGTAATACACCGGATTGGAAGCTACGGAATAAGTGTGTGCCGAATGATCCATAATGCCTTCTCCTTTCCAAAGCAGAGTCTGGGACTCCGGTCGCGTTTATCTTCATTTTACTGTCCAAGGTCACATTTATCCATATGTATAACACATGGCTGCATTACATCGGGAGCGTTTTTCAATTATACTGTCTACATAAAGCAGGATCATCAAATGCTGCTGTAACGGCACAGTCGGCTGCCTGGTTATGCCGAAGCCGCATATGATCAAGAACTGACTATTGCAGTGGGGTGGATAATAAGTGAATACACATGAGCTGACAGAACAATTTAAGCAAAAATACGGGGACGGAGCCCAGCCTGTGCGCCTGTTTCAGGCGCCGGGCAGGGTCAACCTGATTGGGGAGCATATCGACTATAACGGCGGATATGTGCTGCCTGCGGCACTAGAATTCGGAACGACACTGGTGGTACGGGCAAGGGATGATGACGAGTTGCATTTTGCTTCCACCAATTTTGAATATGAGATGGTCATACCCGTCAAAGACGCCGGCAAACAGAAAACAGGCGAATGGGTGGATTACCCGGTCGGCGTGATCGTTGAACTGAAGGAAAAAGGCATTGAGCTCTCCAGCGGATACGATTTGCTGTTCCACGGAGAGATTCCAAACGGTGCGGGATTGTCTTCTTCGGCATCGATTGAGGTGGTTACGGGTTACACGCTGCTGTCCCTTGAGGGACAGGCAACGGACACCGTTGAAATCGCCCTGCTCTCCCAGCGGGCCGAGAACCGTTATGTCGGCGTGAACTGCGGCATCATGGACCAGTTTGCTGTGGCCAACGGCGCCAAGGATCATGCGATCCTGCTGATGTGTGACACTCTGGAATATAAGAAGGTACCGTTTAAGACGGGCAATTATAAATTGATCATCGGCAATACGAACAAACGGCGGGGGTTGGTGGACTCCGCTTATAATGAGCGCCGCACCCAATGCGTCGAAGCGCTGGATATTTTGCGCAAGGAGATGCCCTCGCTGGAATATCTGGCACAGCTCACTGAGGAGCAGTTCAAGGTGCTGGAGAACCGGATCGAAGATGAGACGGTCAGAAGACGGGCCCGGCACGTGGTTGAAGAAAACGCCCGTGTGCTGGCCTCGGTCGAGGCACTGGGCAAAAACGACCTGGTCACATTCGGACAGCTAATGAATGCGTCCCATGATTCCCTGCGCGACCTCTATGAGGTCAGTTGCACGGAGCTGGATGTGATGGTGGAGGAAGCACGGCGCATTCCTGGAACGCTCGGGGCACGTATGACAGGCGCGGGTTTTGGAGGCTGTACAGTTTCCCTGGTGCATGAAGGGGATGTGGATCAGTTTGTAAAGCAGGTCGGTGAGGCGTATAAGACGCGTACCGGACTTGAAGGCAGCTTTTACGTTTGCGGAGTAGGCGACGGAGTTAAAGAACTGAAAGGAGACATGTGACGATGACGATTTTGGTGACAGGTGGAGCCGGGTATATTGGTTCTCATACAGTTGCGGCTCTGCTGGACAGAGGCGAAAATGTTGTAGTTGTGGATAACTTGCAGACTGGTCATCGAGGTTCGCTGCTTGGCGGCAAGCTGTATGAGGGAGATCTGCGCGACAAGGAACTGCTTGCCAAAGTGTTCAAGGAAAATGAGATTGATGCAGTCATTCACTTTGCGGCAAATTCACTCGTTGGAGAAAGCATGCAGAACCCGGGTAAGTACTATGACAACAACGTATTCGGGACGCTCTGCCTGCTTGAGGCGATGAAGGAGGCGGGTGTTTCCAAAATCGTATTCTCTTCCACGGCTGCGACCTACGGCGAGCCTGAGAAGGTGCCGATTGAAGAAGGGGACCGGACAGAGCCTACCAACGTCTATGGTGAAACCAAGCTCATGATGGAGCGCATGATGGCCTGGTTTGATAAAGTGCTGGGCATCAAGTACGTGTCTCTCCGTTATTTCAACGCGGCCGGGGCGCATGAGAGTGGTAAAATCGGTGAGGATCACCGTCCGGAGAGCCATCTGATTCCGCTTGTGCTGCAGGCGGCCCTGAAGCAGCGGCCACATATCTCGGTGTTCGGGGAAGACTATGATACCCCTGATGGCACCTGCATCCGTGACTATATTCATGTCAGCGATCTGGCTGACGCCCATCTGCGTGCTGTAGATTACCTGCGTAAAGGCAATAACAGCGATATTTTCAACCTGGGCAACGGTCAGGGCTTCTCGGTCAAACAGGTCATTGAAACGGCCAAACAGGTGACAGGATTGGATATACCGGTCGTTATGGAAGCGCGGCGTGCCGGTGATCCGGCGGTGCTGGTGGCTTCCTCGGATAAAGCCCGCAGCGTGCTGGGCTGGACACCAAGCCGTACGAAGCTTGAGGACATCATCCAGGGCGCGTGGAACTGGCATCAGTCCCGCCCAAATGGATATGGTGACAACTAGGGAGGAGCTACACCATGACTGACGAAGTGAAGACTTCTGTGTCTGAGGAGCAGTCCGGATTGCGGGAGGCGGCACTTGAGGCCATCGAGCGCCTGACCGCCTTTGCGACATCCCGCGGATTGATTGAAGAGGCTGATATCGATTACAGTCGTAATTTGCTGCTTGAACGGTTCGGCTTTGACGAGCCCTTTGCCGGGGAGGCGGGTGCCGCCGTGCTTGACAGTCCGCAGTCGGCGCTGGACGTTTTGATTGATTATGGCTATGAGATCGGTCTGATTCCAGAAAACACCGATACGTACCGGGATCTGCTGGATGCCAAAATTATGGGCATGCTGATGGCCAGACCGTCGGAAGTGGTACGGTCATTTCGGGAGAAGGCGGCGGAAGCAGGTATTGAAGCGGCGACGGATTGGTTTTACCGCTTGTCCATTGATTCCAACTACATCCGGATGGATCGTGTGAACAAAAATGTATACTGGAAGCAGCCGACGTCATATGGGGATATGGAAATTACGATCAACCTGTCCAAGCCGGAGAAGAGCCCGGAGGAAATTGCCATGGCCAAGCTGCTGCCGCCGCCTGTATACCCAAAATGCCAGCTTTGCAGGGAAAATGTCGGTTATGCGGGACGGCTGAACCATCCAGCACGGCAAAATCTGCGCATTATTCCGCTGGATATGAATGGAGAGCCGTGGTTCTTCCAATACTCACCGTATGTATACTACAACGAGCACTGCATCGTATTTCATCATGATCATGTACCTATGAAATTGACACGTGATACGCTGCGGCGTCTGCTGTCGTTCACCGATGCTTTCCCGCACTATTTTATCGGCTCGAATGCGGACCTGCCTATCGTGGGCGGATCGATACTGACCCATGATCACTTCCAGGGAGGACGGCATACGTTTGCGATTCAAAATGCGGAAAAAGAACAGGTATTCACGCATCCTTCCTATCCGGCTGTGCAGGCGGCTGTTGTGAAATGGCCGATGTCGGTGGTGCGCTTCACGTCTGCCGATCCGGAGCAATTGCTGGAAGCAGGCGATGCTTTGTATGAAGCGTGGAAACAGTACAGCGATCCGTCGGTAGATGTGCTGGCTTTCTCCGCAGCCGATGGGGAACAGGTGCCGCATAATACGGTGACACCAATTGTACGACGTGGGCTGGACGGCAGCTATGAAATGGATCTTGTGTTGCGGAACAACCGGACCAGCGAACAACATCCGGAAGGGATATTTCATCCACACCGGGAGATGCATCATCTGAAGAAAGAAAACATCGGTCTGATCGAGGTCATGGGCCTTGCCATTCTCCCGGGCCGGTTGAAGGAAGAGCTGGACGCAATCGCGGATATTCTGTCCGGAGATGTGGCGCTTGCGGAGGCGGCAGCACAGGATGACCATCTGCTGCACAAGCATGCTGGCTGGATCGACGAATTAATCGGCAGATTTGGACGGAGTATGGAGAAGGAAGAAGCCGTGCGTCTGCTGCAAAATGAGGTCGGATTGAAATTTAGCACGATTCTGGAGCATGCTGGTGTATTCAAAAGAAACGATGAAGGACAGGCTGCCTTCCACCGTTTTCTCACCAGTCTTGGTTATCTTCCGGTCTGACAATAAAAAGAAAAAAACGGAAAGTCGCAGTTGTATGGGGAAATCCCATGTACAATACGGCTTTCTTTTTTTGGTAGAAACATTTGTAGATATTAAATTGTCGGAAATATAACGTTGTACTTTGTTTATTGTGCCTGAGAGGAATATAATAATAAAGTGGAGATAGAAACTATACTAAATATTGGAGGCGAACTTTTACGATGAAAGCTTTTGATTTTCGCAATCCGACCCGTTTAATCTTCGGCAAGGGCCAGCTTGAACTGCTCAAACGTGAGGTTCCGAAATACGGCAAACGTGTGCTTCTTGTATACGGAGGCGGCAGCATTAAACGCAGCGGCCTGTATGATCAGGTGATTGGTTTGCTTCGTGAAAGCGATGCAGAAGTAACGGAACTTGCAGGCGTTGAGCCAAATCCGCGTCTTTCGACGGTACATAAAGGTGTGGAATTGTGCAAGACCAATCACATCGAGCTGATTTTGGCGGTTGGCGGGGGCAGTGTGCTTGACTGTGCGAAGGCGATTGCCGTCGGTGCCAAATATGACGGGGATATGTGGGATTTTGTGGAGCGTAAAGCTGTTCCCCAGGATGCGCTTCCGCTTGGTACGGTGCTGACGATGGCGGCGACCGGCTCAGAGATGAACGGCGGCTCGGTAATTACGAATGAAGCCACCCAGGAAAAAATGGGCTGGGGCAGTCCGCTCGCTTACCCGGCGTTTTCCATTCTTGATCCTGCGTTTACTTTCACGCTGCCTAAGGATCAAACGATATACGGTATGGTTGATATGATGACCCATGTGTTGGAGCATTATTTCCATCTGGAAACCAATACTCATGTACAGTTGGGCTGGTGTGAAACCGTTTTGCGGACTGTCATTGAAACGGCACCGAAGCTTGTGGAGGATCTCGAAAACTACGAGCTGCGCGAGACGATTATGTACTGCGGCACCATGGCGCTGAACGGATTCCTGAACATGGGGCTGGCGGGTGATTGGGCAACCCATAATATTGAGCACGCCGTATCGGCTGTATACGATATTCCGCACGGCGGAGGACTCGCGATTATCTTCCCGAACTGGATGACATATAGCCTGCATGTGAAGCCGGAACGCTTCAAGCGGCTTGCGGTCAATGTGTTCAATGTGAATCCGGAAGGCAAGAGCGATGAGCAAGTTGGCGAAGAAGGCATTCAGGCGTTGCGTGACTTCTGGACCTCCATTGGTGCCCCAAGCCGTCTGGCTGACTACGATATCGGCGATAAGGATATCGAACTGATGGCAGATAAAGCGGTGCGTTTCGGGCCTTTCGGCGGCTTCAACAAGCTGCAGCGTGAGGATGTTGTAGCTATTTATAAGGCATCTCTGTAGTTTTCAGATGTGCAGGAAAGGCTGCTCTCAGTCATTTATTGGCTGAGGTCGGCCTTTTTTTGTCACTAAAGGCATTGCTAAAGCACTTCTATTTGACCTGCAGCGTATTATTTGTTACTTTTAGCTGACAGAAGTGGGTATAAAAATGAGGTGCGAATGTGAGCAGCCTACAAGTGTCCAAAGTACTCAATAATAACGTCATCATAGGCATACATCCGGATTATCAGGAAGTTGTCGTCATTGGAAAAGGAATCGGCTTCAACCGTAAATCCAGAGATCAGATTTCACTGGACGCTGTTGAGAAAATGTTTATCCTGACCAATCAGGATGAGCAGGAGCAGTACAAGCAGCTCCTTCCGCAGGTGGATGAGAAGCTGATCGAAATTATCGGCGAAGTCATTCATGATATTGAAGGCCAGGTTAACGCTCCTTTGAACCAGCATATCCATATTGCTTTAACGGACCATATTGCCTTCGCCATGAAACGTAAAGAGCAGGGAATTACGATTCATAATCCGTTCTTGTACGAGACGAAGGAAATCTACCCGGAGGAATATAAACTGGCTGAATCTGCGGTCCGAAAAATCCGTGACAAGCTGAACATTGATTTGGGTAGTGACGAAATCGGTTTCATCGCGCTCCATATTTACAGCGCTTTGACCAACCAGCATATTTCCCAGGTCAAGGAGCATTCACAGCTTATTTCGGATCTGGTACAGGTCGTGGAGCAGACGCTTGATTATAAAATCCCTACAGATTCCTTGGATTATTCCCGGCTGTTGACCCATCTGAGATTTGCACTGGAGAGAATCCGGCGCGGGGAGAAGGTTCAGGAAATGCATAAGCTCGACAAGTTACTGAACGCAGAGTACCCGGAAATGTATATGCTGGCATGGAAGCTGACGAAAATTATGGAAAACCGGCTTCATCAGCCTGTCTACCCGGCGGAGGTCAGCTATTTGACGATGCACCTTCAGCGGCTGCAGCAGCGGAAGGAAGAAAGCTGAAAAATTTGTGATGAAAAGGGTTGCATATTTCGACAAGTGGTGCTACAATGACTCTCGTCAATAAGCAAAACAACAATTGAAGATGAAAACGTGTTACTGATTCGATCAGGCATGAGTTGATTAAAGTATGATTGGAGACAGCCTTTCAGGGGAAAGCTACATCCCAAGGTTGTAAACTTTATGCTTTTATTAGCTCATGCTTTTTTTGCGTTCTTTTCGGTTGTTGTTTTGAGATGAATATTATCGAAGGATGTGGGTTTTATGTTTAAAAAGCTTTTCGGCGTTTTGCAGCGTGTCGGTAAAGCTTTGATGCTTCCCGTGGCCATCCTGCCTGCGGCGGGTTTGCTGCTGGGGATCGGCAACGCGCTGATTAACCCGGATTTGGTTCAGTACATGCCTTTCCTGGGTGCTGGCTGGGTCGAATCCGTTGCGACCATCATGATGAATGCCGGACAAATTGTCTTTGACAATCTGGCGCTGTTGTTCGCGGTTGGTGTTGCCGTCGGTTTGGCCAACGGCGAGGGTGTTGCGGGTCTTGCCGCCATCATCGGTTATCTGATCATGAACGTGACGCTGGGTACTGCGGTGGGCGTAACGCCAGGGCTTGTCGCACAGCAGATTCCCGGATATGCAACGGTGCTCGGGATTCCGACACTATCAACGGGTGTTTTCGGGGGTATTATTATCGGTATCCTGGCGGCAGCGATGTACAATCGTTTCTTCAAAATCGAGCTTCCGTCCTATCTCGGCTTTTTTGCCGGCAAACGGTTTGTTCCGATTGCAACATCGCTTGGCGCACTGATCATCGGCTTGCTGCTGGTGGTCATCTGGCCGCCGGTTCAAGGTTTCCTGAACGCGGTGTCCCACTTTATGGTGGATACGAATCCTGTACTGGCAACCTTTATTTTCGGTGTGATCGAACGCGCTCTGATTCCTTTCGGGCTGCACCACATTTTCTATTCTCCGTTCTGGTTTGAGTTCGGTGAATATGTCAACAAAGCAGGTCAGGTTATCCGCGGTGATCAGCACATTTTCATGGCTCAGCTGAGAGATGGCGTGCCATTCACCGCAGGCGCATTCCAGGTTGGTAAGTTCCCGTTTATGATGTTCGGGCTTCCTGCCGCAGCTTTGGCCATGTATCACGAAGCAAGACCGGAGCACAAAAAATATGTGGCAGGCATCATGGGTTCCGCTGCATTGACTTCGTTCCTGACAGGTATTACGGAGCCGCTTGAATTCTCCTTCCTGTTCGTAGCTCCGCTGCTGTTCGCAGTGCATACGATCTTTGCGGGCTTGTCCTTCATGACGATGTATCTGCTGAACGTAAAAATCGGAATGACGTTCTCCGGCGGATTTATCGACTTCCTGATCTTTGGGGTCCTGCCGAACCGAACCCCTTGGTGGAATGTCATTATCGTTGGTCTTGTGCTGGCTGTGATCTACTACTTCGGCTTCCGCTTCATCATCCGCAAGTTTAATCTCAAGACGCCGGGACGCGAAGAGCAGACCGAAGAAAATGAGAGTACTGGCGGCGGCGGAGGCAATGACGATCTTCCACACAATATTTTGGCGGCATTTGGTGGTTCGTCCAATATCAAGCATCTGGATGCATGTATTACACGTTTGCGGATTGAAGTCAATGAGAAAGCCAATGTTGACAAAAACCGCCTGAAACAGCTCGGCGCCTCCGGCGTGCTGGAAGTCGGCAATAACGTGCAGGCGATTTTCGGTACACGTTCCGATACGATCAAATCGCAGATGCAGGATATTATGGCAGGACGCACACCTGCACCCGCTGCCGCTCCTGAGCCTGCAGCTGAAAAAGCGGCCGGTGAAGCAGGGCAAGCCATTATCGCCGAGGATATCGTTATGCCGGTAAACGGTGAACTGCTTTCGATTACCGAAGTGCCGGATCCAGTATTTTCCGAGCGAATGACCGGTGACGGATTTGCGGTGCTGCCGCATGACGGCAACATTGTTTCTCCGGTGTATGGTAAGGTGTTCAACGTGTTCCCGAGCAAGCATGCGGTGGGCATTATGTCCGATGGCGGCAAGGAAGTTCTCGTGCATATCGGTGTCAATACCGTGAAGCTGAAAGGGCAGGGCTTTGAGGTGCTCGTGAACGAGGGAGACCTTGTATCTGCAGGACAGCCGATCATGAAAGTCGATCTGGAGTACGTGAAGGAGAATGCCAAATCGATCATCTCTGCGATCATTTTCTCCAACCTGCCACAGGGTGCCGGAGTCACGCTGGACAAGAACGGAACACTCAAAGCTGGCGAAGATAATATTATTACGATAAAATAGTAACGATCTGCTTCTATAGTGAACGTTCCGCAGCGGTCCCAGGACCGCGGGAGCGTTCTATGGGCATAAGCGGTTGATAGTATATCAGCAAGCGGCAGATTTACAATAATATATTCAGAAAGTGGGAGAATCATCATGCAAAAAACATTTACAATCACTGACGAAGACGGTATCCATGCACGTCCGGCAACAGCTCTGGTGAACACGGCGACAAAATTCAGCGGTGTAGAATCCTTTGCTGAAGCCAACGGCAAAAAAGTTACCTTGAAATCCATCCTGGGCGTACTGTCCCTGGGTCTGGAAAAAGGCGATACGATCAATATCATCTGTGAAGGCGGAAACGAAGCAGAAGCTCTGCAAGCGCTGGAAGATGTTATGGTTAAAGAAGGGCTGGGCGAAGTAAATGCTTAAAATCTCCGGGATTGCTGCCTCGGCAGGCATCGCTATCGCCAAGGCGTTTATCTTGGAGCACCCTGATTACTCTGTAGAAAAACGCACAGTAACAGATGTCGAAGCGGAAATTGCGAAGCTGGACGCAGCATTGGCACAGTCGCAGTCCGAGCTGGAGAAAATCAAGGAACGGACTCTTCAGGAATTGGGAGAGAAGAAAGCGGAAATTTTCGCTTCCCACCTCCTCATTCTGAACGATCCGGAGCTGATTGATCCGGTTAAGGATAAAATCAAAAACGAACAAGTGAATGCGGAATTTGCACTGAATGAAACGGCGTCGCAGTTCATTACCATGTTCGAAAACATGAAGAGCGAATATCTGCAGGAACGGGCAGCTGATATGCGTGACGTTACCAAACGTGTGCTGAATCACCTGCTTGGGCTGAAGTTTATGAGCCCTGCTGAAATCAGCGAAGAAACGATTGTGCTCGCAGAAGATTTGACACCTTCCGACACAGCGCAATTGAACCGTAAATATGTCAAAGGTTTTGCCACAAATATCGGCGGCCGTACTTCCCACTCGGCTATTATGGCACGTTCGCTCGAAATTCCGGCTGTCGTCGGAACGAAGGACGTTCTGTCCCAAGCGAAAAGCGGTGATCTGATCATCGTGGACGGTTTGGATGGAGAGGTGTTTGTGAATCCGAGCGACGAAGTGGTCGCCGAATATCGTCAGAAGCAGCAGGCTTACGACAAGCAGCGCGAAGAATGGCGCAAGCTGCGCGACGAAGCGACCGTTTCGACAGACGGTGTTCACGTCGAGCTGGCCGCCAATATCGGTACACCCAACGACGTTGCAGGTGTGCTTGAGAACGGTGGGGAAGGCGTAGGTCTGTACCGTACGGAGTTCCTTTACATGGGACGCGACAAGCTTCCTTCGGAAGACGTACAGTACAATGCTTACAAAACGGTTCTGGAGAAAATGGAAGGCAAACCTGTCGTAGTCCGCACACTTGATATCGGCGGCGACAAGGAGCTTCCTTATCTGGATCTGCCAAAGGAAATGAACCCGTTCCTGGGCTTCCGGGCGATTCGTCTTTGCCTGGACCGCCAGGATATTTTCCGGACACAGCTGCGTGCTCTGCTGAGAGCCAGCGTGCACGGCAATCTGCGCATCATGTTCCCTATGATCGCTACACTGGGTGAATTCCGTGAAGCTAAAGCAGTTCTGCTGGAGGAGAAAGCGAAGCTTGCTTCCGAAGGTGTGCAGGTGTCTGAGGACATTCAGCTCGGTATCATGGTGGAAATTCCGTCAACGGCGGTGCTGGCGGACCAATTTGCGAAGGAAGTCGATTTCTTCAGTATTGGCACCAACGACCTGATTCAATATACGATGGCGGCCGACCGCATGAACGAGCGGGTGTCTTACTTGTATCAACCGTACAACCCGGCGATTCTGCGTCTGGTTAAAATGGTTATTGACGCAGCTCATGCAAATGGCCGTTGGGCCGGCATGTGCGGTGAGATGGCAGGGGATGCTACAGCTATTCCTCTGTTGCTAGGCCTGGGACTGGATGAGTTCAGTATGAGTGCGACATCCATTCTGCCTGCACGCAGCCAGATTTCCAAGCTGTCCCGTGCGGACATGGAGAAGCTGGCGGCTCAAGCATTGGATATGCAGACCGCCGAAGAGGTTGTTGCATTGGTTCAGAGCATTGAAGGGTAAAATTTTATCCGTTTTTTACTAGGTTTATCTTTTTCCAAAACATACTCATGCTGAGTTTACAGCAGCCGGTACCTTAAGGGGTGCCGGCTTTTTTTAGGGGCGCACCCGGGATTCGGGCGTACCCGGATTCTTCTTCCGATCGCTGTTATCCCCGGATTTCCCTGATTAGATTGGACAGTGGAAGAAATCCGGGGATAAAGGCGAACGCTCCGCTTCTCCAGAAGAATTCCGGGCACTTGGCAGGGGAGTATGTCTTGAACGCTTTGCCTGTTCAAGGGATGCTTTGAGGTTTGGGCTGGGCTGGGTTCGAGGAGAATCAACACAATGTTGGATATCTGGGTAAGTAAGAAACGATTAAACGGACATAAGAAATGGAGGGGCGGACTCCCCTCCATAGTATTCGGCAACTGGCTGGTATCCTGGCATTAATTTAACCAGCGCAGTCTCTGTGGTTTTGCGCACCTAGCGGCTTGTTTTATTACCGGATTAAACATTATCCGTTTTCAGCGATATTGAGCAGATCTGCGGCAACTTCTTTTTGGCTCTCTGGAATGGTATTCACCCATTCGCGGAGAGCCGATTTCATGCTGCTCTCCGTTAGCTTCTTTGTTTCCATTATCACCTTGAGCTGTGGCGACAGATCCAGACCTTCCTGTTCACTGATATCAGCCGCCATGCCGACAACAGTGGAAAACTGGCACTGGCGATGGTCTTCGAGGCTGCATGCCGTGCCCAAGTCATACACTTTCTCATTGTCTGGTTGACTCATACGATTGGCCTCCCCAGGCTTTCAGTACATCCATGCGAAATCTTGAGTTCAGTTCCGTCGCTTCCTTCCGGGCAAGTTCTAATGTCTCCGGATCCGGTTCTTCGTTGACTTTACGCGAGATTTGAGCATAACGGGCTGCCACCCATTCAAGGTCATCCGGTGTGACAATACCATTCAAAAGTTTATGGCGCGCTTCACGGATTTCAGGCAGCACCTGTTTAATTTCTTCGCGCATCTTCGCGTCCAGCAGCTGCAGATTCTCAGGCGCGAAACGAATCCTTTCCAAGCCATTCGCATGTTCTTCTGATCGTTCAAGCCGTATTTGAACTTCGGGATGCTCTAAACCGTCTGCTCTGGCGAAGCGGAGCGCTTCTTTGAGTGATGCAGCGATCGCAGTCAACTCCGGTACAGGTTCGGCTAACTTTTTCTGAATAGAGGAAATACTTGCCGCATATTTGGCTAAAACCTCACGGTCTTTCTCCGGTGTGGCGGCCAGCTTCTCCGGTGTTAAATCGTACTCCAACAAAGCGGCGATCTCTTCACGGGCGGTCTCTGCATCTCCGGCTTTGAGCGCAGCGGAAACCGCCGACAAGTGGGCTCTGGTACACGGGATACAGCCGACCGAAACATGCATGTCCGGCGCATATTGGCTGTACGGCCTCGCTGGTTCAGACAGGCTTACCGTTTCCGTTAAGTCGATGTAATTTCCTCTTTGATTACTCATAGTTAGCCTCCTTCATAGTTGTCGGTCTCATAATAAAAGTTTTTGTAAGGCTGTCTGCTCAACATTCACCACTAGTAATCAATCAAGTGCCGCCTTTATTTGCACGCAACCCCCCTAATCTTTCGTGGAATAATATGAATAAGACGGAGGTTTCCGTCGTATTCCGAAACTAGGCGGCTTACTGGCGTAACAATGGCCAACATTGCTCTTGCAGTTTCGTCCGCACTTTTTAATGAGTTTACTATTGTCGTAAGATGTCAAAATTTTAATTAATTTTTTTATATGAGAACAATTTACCAGGGTTTTTTTACCTCGTGAATAGGGGAAAAGAACCATTTTAGGAATAATTGTATATTCGTAACATGCAATGTTACTTAATGAGATCTTGTCGATGTTAATGAGATTTACGGCGAAAACGAGGAAATACACATCATTTACCATAAATTGGGAGGTAATAGCGATTGGAGGAATACTTCGTTATTGGAGCGTCTCAAACGTTCAAAAAGGTGTCCCAAAAGGTCCATGGACCTTTTGGGACACCCAGAAATGGGGAATGGATTAACTGCAGGCGCAGTTCAAAACAGGCTTGCGCGCCGCGGTCGTTTCATCCAGGCGTGTGACCGTTGTGGTATAAGGGGCGTTCAGCACCAGCTCGGGGTTCTCCTCCGCCTCCTTGGCAATGCGGATCATCGTATCGATAAAGCCGTCCAGCGTTTCCTTGCTTTCCGTTTCGGTCGGCTCAATCATGATGCATTCCTCCACGTTCAGCGGGAAGTATACGGTCGGCGGGTGGTAGCCGAAATCGAGCAGTCGTTTGGCGACATCGAGGGTGCGGACGCCGTATTTTTTCAGGCCACGGCCGGACATGACAAATTCATGCTTGCAGACACCCGGATACGGAATCTCGTAGTAAGGTGCCAGCCGGTGCATCATATAATTGGCATTCAGCACAGCGTCTTCTGATACGGCACGCAGGCCTTCTGGCCCGTAGGTGCGGATATACGCATAAGCGCGGACGAGAATGCCGAAGTTGCCGTAGTATGCTTTGACACGGCCGATGGAATCAGCCTGCTCTGTATCCCAGTTGTATGTTCCGTCCTCGTTTTTGACGACAAGCGGTTTTGGCAGAAACGGAATGAGCAGCTTTTTGACGCCGACCGGGCCGGCTCCCGGGCCGCCACCACCGTGCGGGGTGCTCATCGTTTTGTGCAGATTCAAATGCACGACATCAAAGCCCATGTCCCCCGGACGGGTAATGCCCATAATGGCGTTGGAGTTGGCTCCGTCGTAATAGAGCAGTCCGCCGGCTTCATGCACAATCTCCGCAATCTCCGTGATTTGCTCTTCGAACAGTCCAAGAGTATTCGGATTTGTCAGCATAAGAGCGGCGGTGTCGCTGCCAACGGCGGCGCGCAGAGCGTCCAGGTCAACAAGTCCCTTGGCGGTTGATGGAATCGTGACCGTCTCGAATCCGGCAACCGTGGCGCTCGCCGGATTCGTTCCGTGCGAGGAATCGGGCACAATCACTTTGCTGCGGCGCTCGCCGCGACTTTCATGATAAGCGCGGATCATCATCAGGCCGGTCCACTCTCCGTGAGCTCCGGCAGCAGGCTGCAGCGTGACGGCATCCATGCCTGTAAGCCCGGCTAAATCGTTTTGCAATGTGTGCAACAGCTCAAGTGCGCCCTGAATGCTTTCTTCCGGCTGGTAAGGATGGATTTTCGCCAGTCCGGAATAACGGGCAACATCTTCGTTTACCTTCGGGTTGTATTTCATCGTACAGGAGCCAAGCGGATAAAAACCGTTATCCACCCCGAAGTTGCGGCGGGACAGCTCGGTATAATGACGGATGACGTCAACCTCATAGACTTCCGGCAGCGCCGCAGGTTCGCTGCGCAGCAGCTCGGAAGGAATGAGCTCGTCAGCAGGACGGCGCGGTACGTCGCATGCGGGCAGTGAATACGCAACCCGGCCCGGACGGCTCAGTTCAAAAATCAGCGGCATATCTTGTTCGGATTGAGTCATAGCAATTCCTCCAGCACCGATGCGAATTGGTCAATCTCTTCTTTGGTTCTTTGCTCCGTTACGGCGATCAGCATGTGGTTTTTGTATTCTTCGTAATCTCTGCCCAGATCGTAGCCGCCGATAAAACCGGCATCCAGCAGACGTGATTGCAAGGTCTGCATATCTGTATCCCCCGGCAGGATGAGCACGAACTCATTAAATGTCGGGGAAGTAAACGCCGTCTTTATTCCAGGCAGGGATGTGAGACGTTCAAGGGCGTACCGGCTTTTATGCAGATTCAACTCAGCCACCTCGACCATGCCGCTTCTGCCCATGACGGACATATAGACGGACGCGGAGAGT
The DNA here is from genome assembly GCF_042136365.1 of Paenibacillus enshidis. Taxonomy (NCBI): domain Bacteria; kingdom Bacillati; phylum Bacillota; class Bacilli; order Caryophanales; family Paenibacillaceae; genus Paenibacillus; species Paenibacillus enshidis. Next base: position 78,375 of record NZ_JBHHMI010000012.1, read on the forward strand.
GCAAGCAGCGCCTGGTTGGAGCAAATATTTGACGTCGCTTTTTCGCGGCGGATATGCTGCTCGCGTGCCTGCAGGGTAAGGACAAAGCCGCGTTTGCCGTTGCGGTCCTTCGTTTGGCCGACGATTCTTCCCGGAATGCGGCGCATATGTTCCTGGGATACGGCGAAATAACCGCAGGTTGGTCCGCCGAGCGAAGAGGAGATGCCAAGCGGCTGCGCGTCACCGACGACGATATCGGCCCCCAGCTTGCCCGGCGCTTCAAGCAGCCCGAGCGAGAGCGGATTGGAACTGACCACTAGCAGACCCTTCTGTGCATGAATTAAATCGGCCATTGGCCTAATATTTTCAATAGAACCGAAGAAATTGGGGTTCTGCACGAGCACGGCGGCGGTGTCCTCTGTTACCGCTGCCGTGAGCGCTTCAAGATCGGTCACGCCGTTTTTGCAGCCCACTTCCACAATTTCCAGGTTAAGGCCATGTGCGTAAGTATTCAGCACTTGACGCGCCTCCGGATGAACGGAGCGGGATACGACGATTCGTTTGCGGCGCGTGGCGGCTGCCGCCAGATTGCCTGCTTCGGCCAGCGCGGTTGCGCCGTCATACATACTGGCATTGGCTACTGCCATGCCGGTAAGCTCACATATATAAGATTGAAATTCAAAAATGGCCTGCAGCTCGCCCTGGCTGACTTCCGGCTGATAAGGGGTGTAGGCGGTGTAAAATTCCGAGCGGGAAATGACATGATTGATCACGGACGGAATATGGTGATCATAGATGCCTGCGCCCAAAAAGCTGGCGTGGGTCTCGCTGCTGGCATTTCTGCCGGCCAGTGCCGACATATGACGGGTCAGAGCCCGCTCATCCAGCCTGGAAGAAACGGGAAGCTCACCTTGGAAACGAATTTTTTCGGGAATATCCTTGAACAGGTCCTCCATGCTGTCGGCGCCGACGGTACGAAGCATCTCGGCGCGATCCTGCTCGGTCATCGGTAAGTATCTGTGCTGATTCATGACTGCGCTCCTCTCAATATCCGGTCTGTTCCGATTATCTCTATTTTGTGCGTTTGTAGAATGGTGCCTTGACTACCTCAGCTTTGAGGCGTTTGCCCCGGATTTCCACCTCAACCTGTGTGCCAAGCTGGGCAAAACGGCTGTCAATCAGCGCAAGCCCCAGATTCCGCTTCAGAGTAGGGGACTGTGTGCCTGTCGTCACTTCGCCAATCTGCTCTGATTCTAAGAATACCGGGTAATGTGAACGTGGAATGCCGCGGTCCAGCATTTCCAGACCGACGAGCTTGCGAGGAGTCCCTTGCTCCTTTTGCGCAAGCAGCGCTTCCTGTCCGATAAACGGCCCTTTATCCAGCTTGACGAAAAAGCTGAGTCCCGCCTCCAGCGGGGAAATCGTCGCAGACAGCTCCTGACCGTACAGCGGCAGTTTTGCTTCAAAGCGCAGCGTATCCCGTGCACCCAGCCCGGTGGGCACCAGCGCGTGAGCTTCTCCCGCTTTCATCAGCCCCTGCCAAATCAGCGGGGCATCCTCAGCACGGCAGTAGATCTCGAAGCCGTCTTCACCTGTATATCCTGTGCGGGATACAAGCGCGGATGCGCCGAATAAGCCGGCGTGTTCAATAAAGCGGAAGGAGCCGAGCGAAGCGACATTGCTATCTACGGCTACGGAAAGGATCTCTGCTGCTGCAGGACCTTGAAGGGCGAGCAGCGCAGTTTGATCCGATATATTCTCCATTTGCGCATCATCCGGTTTATGCTGCTGAAGCCACTCCCAATCCTTTGCGATATTAGAGGCATTCACGACGAGCATATAGGAATCAACACTGCGTTTGTAAACAAGCAGGTCGTCCACGACTCCTCCATCCGGATAACACATCAGCGTATACTGGGCCTGCCCGTCTTCAAGTTTGGAAACATCGTTGGTCGTTACGCGCTGCAAAAAGCTTTCGGCTCCCGTGCCTGTAACGTTGAATTCTCCCATATGGGAGACATCGAACAGTCCGGCACGTTCCCGTACGGCCTCGTGCTCCTTTTGGATGCCGCTGAACTGGACAGGCAGCTCCCAGCCGCCAAAATCAATGCAGCGCACGCCGGAATATCCGGCATACAGCGGGTACAGCGGTGTTCTTTTCAATGCAGTCAATACAATTCACCTCGCAAAAGAGTTGGCATAGCTTATGAAAAAGCAAAAAAAGGACAGGCCAAAGAACGGTGCATGGCTGCCCAGCCCTGCCATTCTTCAGCTCTGTCCTTGATACCTGAGAGTTGCCCTGCATGATTACAGGTTTCCCCTTGGGTGACCCGCTGCCGCGGATTCTCTCCAGAGTCGCGTCCGGTAAAGGTCCTTTTGCCTGAGAGATTCACCGCTCGTCGGCTTACTCCTTCGGCGTTACCTGCTGATTCCGCGGGTGCAAAGCAAGCACGGGTCTGGCTCACCCTCCATGCTGCCGCCCCGCTCGGGCCTGTTCAGATGCCGCCTTGGCGCATCATTTTTCCCGGAATGTCGGTAATCTCTCCCTATACGTTCATCCGCTATTCAATCTATAACCATTAATACGCGATCACCGGACATATGTCAATAAATTTGTCATATTTTTAGGACTGATTACAAAATGTAAGCCATTACCCTTCCTAAAGTGCTTCTATCCGGAAAAAAATACGCGGTTTTCTGTAAGCTATATTGACATTTAAATCTTGCTTGGCTTAATCTTACGTTGAAAACGAGAAGTTGCAAAGAACAGTTTAAGGGAACAATGAAATGTTTTATGGTGTGAAATTCCAGTGGAAATGGAGCGGTATACATGAGCGAAGTTAAAGAAAACTATTTGTACAGCGAAGAGCATGAGTGGGTAAAAATTACGGATGAAGGTACCCTGCTTGTCGGCATATCCGATTTCGCGCAGCATCAGCTTGGCGACATTGTCTTTGTCGAGCTGCCAGGGGAGGGAACATCTCTGGAAGCCGGTGCAAGCGTAGGCACGATCGAGTCGGTAAAAACCGTATCTGACCTGTATGCGCCGTTAAGCGGCACCGTAATTAAAGTGAACGAGTCGCTGCAGGACTCGCCGGAACTGGTCAACAGCTCTCCGTACGAGGATGGCTGGATGCTTGAAATCCGGGTGAATGGCGATGTTAATGACGCGGTGAGCAAGCTGCTGAGCGCAGAGGCGTACAGTCGTCTTGTGGAAGAAGCTTAATGAAACATTCACTCAAAAATAGGGCATTTGTCCTATTTATTACTTTTTTCAAGAAAATCGCATAAAGTATATACAAGCGTATATTCGTTTTTGCAAGCATGTTTTATAAGCATGGCAGCCTGATACCTACATGAGGGATACAGCAGTCATGCTTTTTTGTCGTTTATCCGAAAAATTTGGAGCAAAGACATTATGTTCAGGGGAATTACGGTTAATACAGGGGAACTTAGTTTATATTAAGGTTAGGCTATATTCATAACCGCGCAGGAGACATGCGACTTTGGTCGTGTGAGGAATTGCGATTGGCATAAGGGTCAAATTCCCCTGAAAATCTTAAATTTAAATTCTGTCATCAACGTTGATGACGAAACTGCATTTTCATTTTATTGATGGAGATACCGTTTTCAATTAGGATGAAGGTAAGCAAAAGGATATGAGGCCTTTTACCTAAGGGTTTGACAAAATCGCAAAAAGCGACAAATTACTTCGTTTTAGTAGCAAATTTTGACGAATCCTTGTTAAGGTTTCAATACATTGAGGAGGTTTTTAACATGAGTTCAGTGGACGCTAAGTCCGGAAGCGGCGGAGGCTTGCGCGTTGGAGTGCAAAAATTCGGACGCTTCCTGAGCGGCATGGTTATGCCAAACATGGGCGCATTTATCGCCTGGGGGTTAATCACGGCCCTCTTTATTCCAACAGGCTGGTTCCCGAATGAAACATTTGGAGCGTTGGTCGGTCCAATGATTACGTACCTGCTGCCGCTGCTTATTGGTTACACGGGTGGTACTATGGTACATGGTCAGCGTGGTGGCGTGGTCGGCGCGATCATGACCATCGGTGTCATTGTCGGTGCAGACATTCCGATGTTCCTCGGCGCAATGGCTGCAGGCCCCTTTGGTGCCTGGGTAATCAAACAGTTTGACAAAGCGGTTGAAGGTAAAATAAAGTCCGGTTTTGAGATGCTGGTCAACAACTTCTCCGCTGGTATTATCGGTGGGGCGCTTGCACTGCTTGCGCATACAATTATAGGTCCAGTTATTCAAGCGATCAGCAGTGTGTTATCTGCTGGTGTACAGTTTTTGATGGATGCAGGACTTCTGCCGCTCGTTAACCTGCTCATTGAGCCGGGTAAAGTATTGTTCCTGAACAATGCTATTAATCACGGCATTTTGACGCCACTTGCAACCGAGCAGGCCTCACAGATGGGCAAATCGATTTTGTTCATGCTGGAGTCCAATCCTGGTCCAGGTCTTGGCATTCTGCTTGCTTATTGCTTCCTGGGTCGCGGAACGGCTAAAGCTTCCGCTCCAGGTGCAGCGATCATCCACTTTTTTGGCGGTATTCATGAGATCTACTTCCCGTACATTCTGATGAGACCGATTTTGATCCTGGCCGCAATGGCAGGCGGTGTTGCAGGTACGTTTACATTTATGATTACAGGCGCCGGTCTGGTAGCAGCTCCTTCGCCAGGAAGTATTTTCGCTTACTTCCTTATGACGCCAAAAGGCGGTTATCTGCCGATGCTGGCAGGTGTCGTTGTAGCAGCTGTTGTATCCTTCGTCATTGCTGCGATTCTGCTGAAAACAGGCAAGCAAACAGATGATAACCTGGAAGATGCGTCTGAACGCATGAAAGATATGAAGAACCAAGGCAAAACAGGTAATGCAGCCGTGGCTGCCGATAACCGTGAAGCGGATCGTGCGGCAGCAATAGCTTCCAGCAATGTGAAAACAAATGTCAACAAAATCGTATTCTCCTGTGATGCGGGTATGGGATCAAGCGCAATGGGCGCATCCATCCTCCGCAAGAAAATGAAGGAGGCCGGCGTGGATGTGGTCGTAACGAACACGGCAATCAGCGAAATTCCGCAGGACGCCGACATCGTTATTACACAGAAAACGCTGACTGACCGTGCCAAAACGGTTGCGCCGAAGGCGGAGCATATTTCCATCGACAACTTCCTGAAGAGCCCTGAATATGAGGAATTGGTTGAACGTCTGAAAAAATAAATCTTAATTGCCTTTTGGCAAAGCTTTTTCAGGTCAATGGCACAGGCAGTTCAAGGGCGAATCGGGAGGGACGGGTATCATGAATATTACCAAACGACAAAGCGAAATTCTTGAATTCCTGCTGCAGCAGACGAAAGAGGTGACTGCGGGCGACATTGCCGCCCGCATCAATGTCAGCACGAGAACCGTTCTGCGCGAGCTGAGCGCGGTGGAGAAATGGCTGGAGCCCAATGGGGTCAAGCTGGAGAAAAAATCCGGGATCGGAATCCATTTGGATGCCGATCCCTCTCGGCTTTTCCAGCTTCGCCAGCAGCTTTTCCGTTCGGAATCGGTAGAGTATTCAGCAGAAGAAAGAAAAATTTACAGCTTATGTATACTGCTGGATGACAGAGAGCCGATCAAGCTGCTGTCGCTGGCGGCTGATTTAAAGGTAACGGTCGCGACTGTCAGCCATGATCTTGACGAGCTGCAGTCCTGGATCGAGAAGCACGGGCTTACCCTTGTGCGAAGGCGCGGTTACGGTGTGCGGATCACAGGCAGGGAATCCGACATCAGGCGGGCTATTTCCGAGTTGGGGCTGGAGCATCTGGATGAATCCGATTTGTTCGGAAGGGATTTGTCCAGACATTCATCCCATGCCATGGATAAACTGATGGAACTGATCGGCAGGGATGTGATGCTGACGGTGGAGAACGCCTTGTGGCAGCCGAATGAAAAATGGCTGGAAAACATGGTGGAGAGCAAATACATGGAGCTGCTGATTCAGCTTTCCGTAGCCATCGCCCGCATCCGGCGGGGGTTTGTGGCCAAGCAGCCGGAATCGGAGCTGATCCTGGGGACCCATGAAGAGGAGGATAAGGTCCGTGCCGCGATGGTGGAGCGCATTTGCGCCGAACTGTCGGTTGCGCTGTCCCTTCACTTTACGGAGCAGGAGAAAAAATATTTCAGACATCTGTTCCGCTCCGCCGAGGACCGCTCGACAAGGCTGCTGCCGCTGGATGATCTGGTGCTGTTGGAAATTGTGAATGAGCTGATCCGCCGGGTGGAGGAAAACGCAGGTGTGCATTTTGGAGAGGATCGCCTCCTGCGTGAAGGTCTGATTGCCCATGTCGAGCCAGTCATGAAACGGCTGAAAGAAGGAAATGATATCCGCAATCCGTTGTTGCAGCAGATCCGCAAGGATTATGCCGAACTGTTCGAAGCGGTCAAGGAGGCCGTATCGGGTATGATTGAGCTGAATGTGCCTGATGAAGAAGTGGGTTTTCTGGTCATGCACTTCGGCGCTTCCATTGAGCGGCTGCGCCAGCTGCAGCGGGAGGTGCGTGCCATTGTGGTATGCACCAGCGGAATCGGATCTTCCAGACTGCTGGCCACCCGGCTGGCGAAGGAGCTTCCGCAAATCAGGATTGTGGACCGGGCCTCGTGGTTCGAGGCGGCCCGTATTCCCAAGGAGGATTACGACCTGGTCATTTCGACCGTCGATCTGCCGCTTGAGAGGGACCGTTATCTGAAAATCAGTCCACTGCTGACGCAGGAGGAGAGTGACCGCCTGCGTCATTTTATCCAGAACATAACACTCAAGAAAGTCAGCGGCAGGCAAAGGCAGACCGTGGAGCCGAACCAGGGATTGGGGTGGCTGGTCGGGTTGAAGGACAGTCTGCAGGAGATTGTGCGGATCGTGCAGAATTTTCATGTTTATCCGCTGGATAACCATGGAATGGATATGAATGAAGTTTTGTATGCCATGTGCATTTCCGAGGTCGGACGGGGAACCGTGAATGATCCGGAAGCGGTGGCTGAGCTTCTGGCCGAAAGAGAGCAGCAAGGCAGCCAGGTGATTCCAGATACACCGCTTGCCTTGTTCCATACACGCAGCAGACACATCCGCACGCCTTCGCTATCGCTCTACAGGCTGAACGAGCCGCTGCAGTTGGAAGGAGCACAAGAAGCAGTAAAGCAGGTGCTGTTAATGCTGGGTCCGCGCGAGCTGTCCAAGGAAAGCCTGGAGGTGCTCAGTGAAATCAGCGCATTGCTGCTTCAGGGAGAGATGATTACGCTGCTGGAGAACGGAAGCCGGGATGAGATCACCAGCTATATGGCGGATGAACTGGCCGATTTTTTTCGCAGTAAATTAGAGACAGGGAGGACCATACAATGAGCATCATGTCCACAGACAAAGTAAAATTGAACGCAACAGCGAATGACAAATACGAGGCGATCCGCATGGCGGGCCAGATCCTGCTGGATGCCGGTCACATTACGGAAGCATACATCGACAAAATGATCGAGCGTGAGGAAATCGTGTCCACCTATGTAGGCAACGGACTGGCGATTCCGCACGGAACGAAAGAATCCAAGGAATTCATCAACTCTACAGGCATCTCCATTATCCAGTTCCCGCAGGGTGTGGATTTTAATGGGGAGAACGCATATATGGTGATCGGCATCGCGGCACAGGGAGGAGAACACATGGAGATTCTGACCGGAATCGCTGTGGTATGCTCCGAGGAAGAGAATATGGACAAACTGCGTAATGCCAGCAGCGCACAGGAAATTATCGACCTGTTTGAAAGCGAGATGGAACTATGAGAGCGGTCCATTTCGGAGCAGGCAACATCGGACGCGGATTTATCGGATTGCTGCTGTCACGCGCCGGCTATGAAGTGATTTTCTCTGATGTCAACGATACACTCGTGTCCGAGCTGCGCAGCCGCAAGCAGTATACCGTGGAATTGGCCAATGATGCCAAGGACACGGAAATCGTAACTAATGTAACCGCCATTGACGGAAAAAATGTGGATGAGGTAGCCAGCGCCGTGGCCTCTGCGGATTTGGTGACGACAGCGGTTGGCGTTAATATTCTGAAGCATATCGCGCCGGGAATTGCCAAAGGCATCACACAGCGGATTGCAGACGGGGCATCCCCGCTTCATGTGATCGCATGTGAAAATGCCATCGGTGGCAGCGCGCAGCTGAAGGAGCATGTATTTGCCCTGCTGGAAGAGGATGTTCGTGCGAAAGCGGAGGCTTCCGTATATTTCCCGAACGCGGCGGTAGACCGGATCGTGCCGATCCAGCACCACGAGGATCCGCTGCATGTGCAGGTGGAGCCTTTTTACGAATGGGTGGTTGACCGTTCCCAAATGGCTCCGGACCATGCGGAAATCGAAGGTGTGCTGTATGTGGACAATTTGGAGCCCTACATTGAGCGCAAGCTGTTTACCGTAAACACAGGGCATTGTGTTGCAGCTTATCTTGGCTATATGGCAGGCTTTGAGACGATCCAGACGGCCATTGCCGACGAGAACGTGGTCGCTTCTGTGCGCGGAGCGCTGGAAGAGACCGGAGCTGTGCTGGTCAAACGTTTCGGATTTGATCAGGCAGAGCATGACAAATATATCAGCAAAATTTTGGACCGTTTCCGCAATCCGAACCTGACCGATGAAGTTACCCGTGTAGGCCGCTCACCGCTGCGGAAGCTGTCGCCGAACGACCGTCTCGTTCGTCCGGCCCTGCAAGCCCATGAATACGGCATCAACCCGGATCATCTGGCCCTTGGCATGGCGGCTGCCTGCAAGTTCAACGTTAGCGAGGACCCTGAAGCCGTAGAGCTGCAGGAAGCGATCCGCACTGAAGGATTAGCTGCTGCAATCACCCATTATACGTCGATTCCACAGGACCATCCTGTTCATCGCCAAATTTTGGAGCAGTATGAGAAATTAAACGCTTAATCTTATATTAACTGAGCAGAAAGCATTCAGGCCCTTCATACGCCTGGGTGCTTTTTGTTCTATGTACATATGTGACTGTAAGCTTGGCGCCGGTACTCTAAGCCGGACTATAGCAGCAATGCCTGCTGTGGCATAGAATATAAGGAAGAGTATAATCCCCTCTTCGATATTCGGCTGACTAATAGCGGCAGGAAATAAGTCCGTTATATCTGATATATTTATTGGCGTGAAGGTATACAAAAGAGGTTCAGGAAGCATAAATGGTAGTATTGGTCAATGGACAGATTCGGCTTATCGGAGTAATATGTGATTCCAAAGCGAGTATGATAGCGCTGTATTGAAAATGATGGTGGTGATGCAGATGGAAAATGAAGCATCTCTCATTCCGGTCTACAACGGCCGGGACCTTGGTTTGACCTACACGAAGGATGATTGTCTTTTTAATATATGGGCTCCCACAGCGGAGCATGTCGTTCTGTCTTTGTATGAAGATGCAGGCGAATATGATGAGTATGGGAATGTGACGGATCATTGCGGTGGCCGCGAATTTCCGCTGGCTCGGAATGAATATGGCGTGTGGTCGTTGAAGCTGCAGGGGGATTGGAACGGTTATTTTTATATGTACCTTGTCACTTTGCCGGGCAGAGAGCCACATTATGCTGCTGATCCATACAGCATCGCCGTTTCCGCTAACGGACAGCGGTCCGCCATTGTCGATCTGGCTGAGACCGACCCCGCAGGCTGGGAAAATGACGTTCGGCCCCACCATGGGGAACCGGTGGATGCCGTCATTTATGAGCTGCATGTGCGGGATTTTTCCTCCGATCCGGAAGCTCCCTATGAGGGCGGGCGCGGAGGCTTTCGGGCCTTCTTGCAAACCGGGCTGAAGGACACGCAGGGCAACAGCATCGGCATTGATCATTTGCAGGAGCTGGGTGTTACGCATGTGCATTTGATGCCTGTGCCAGATTACAAGACGGTGAATGAGCTGGCCGTGGCCGCAGGGGACCGCTCAGTCTATAACTGGGGTTATGATCCGCAGCATTACAACGTGCCTGAAGGCTCTTATGCCAGCGATCCTGCGGACCCGGCCGCAAGAATCCGCGAATTCAAGCAGGTAGTACAGACACTTCATGCCGCAGGTATGGGCGTCATTATGGATGTGGTGTACAATCATACATTTTCTGTTGATGACGGGCCATTTGAACCGATTGTTCCCGGTTATTTTTACCGCACCGACGAGCAGGGCAGGCTGACGAACGGTTCAGGGGTAGGCAACGAGCTGGCGACCGAGCGGCCGATGGTCCGCAAGTTCATCAAGGATTCGCTGCGGTTTTGGGCCGAGGAGTATCATGTGGATGGCTTCCGTTTTGACCTGCTCGGTCTGATCGATACGCCTACTGTTGAGGAGCTCACGAAAGAGCTGCGCAGCGAGGTATTTCCTGGCATGATGATTTACGGGGAGCCGTGGACCGGCGGAGATTCACCTCTGCAGCACAAAACGCTTAAAGGAGCGCAGCGCGGCAAAGGCTTTGCTGTGTTCAACGATAATTTCCGCAATGCGATTAAAGGCGACAGCGACGGCTGGGGCACTGGCTTTGCCACCGGCGCCTGGGGCAAGGAAGATGATGTGGTGCAGGGTATCCGCGGGGCTATTTACGATTTTACCGAGGTGCCCTCTGAAACGATCAACTATGTGACTGCCCACGATAATCTGAATTTGTGGGATAAAATCATTACAACCCGCCATCTGCGCCATGCCTGTTCTTTTCCCGAGTGGAACCAGGGGATGCCTGCAGACGGGCGGAGTGCGGCAGAGGCGGTGGAATCCGCGGATCCATACCACCGGGTTAACGGGGATGATTTGCTGAAGGAAGAGTCGGTGCGCCGCTCTTTGCTGGCCAACAGCATGGTCCTCACCTCCCAGGGCATTCCGTTTATCCATGCCGGCGATGAATTGCTGCGCTCCAAGTATGGGGATCATAACAGCTACCGCAGCGGCGATGAAGTCAATGCGCTCCGCTGGGGCAATAAAGCCCGCTTTTTGCCGGTGTTCCGCTATTATCAAGGGCTGATTGCGCTGCGGCGCAGCCATCCCGCTTTCCGTATGAGGACCCGAGAGCAGGTGGAACGGCATCTCGAAATTTTACGCGCCTCTGATCATGTGGTCGCTTTTCGGCTGCATGGATATGCCAATGGGGACGACTGGAGAAATATAGTGGTGATTTATAACGGGTCAGACCGGGATGAAACGATGTTTTTGCCTGACGATTCGGAACGGTGGCATATTGTCGTTAATGATTGCCAGGCAGGCACGGAGACGCTTTCCATCGCGGAGGGTGATAGGGTAACAATCCCACGTTGGTCCATGATGGTACTGCATGATGATACGGATGATGCGTTTTCCGATGAGGGTGGAAATACGGGCAGCAAAATGCCGGGGGCGGAAGAGCAAACCGGGCATTTCCGTACAGTCGAGATGTACTACCAGCGTACGGATGGACAGTACGAAGGGTGGAATGTCTGGGTTTGGGGAACCAGCGTACAGGACGGGCATGTACCGCTCACGATGATTGGGGAGGGACTGGCTGTAGCTCGTATCCGGGTGGCGCCGCATGTGCGAAAAATCGGGTATATTTTCAGACTGAACCAGTGGGAGGACAAGGATATCGATATGGACCGCTATCTGGAGCTTGGTGGCGGGAACGAGACGGTCCAGGTCATCATTCGCAGCGGAACGGTGGCGGTACAGGCGGTATGATAGGGTTCGGAACAGTGAAGACGCTTTTGTCTCTTTCAGGAGAAAAGGCGTCTTTTTTTGCATAAAATGTGTCAATGCTCTGTAAAATGGTTAAGGTATATTTATGGGCTTTTTTTTGCTTGCAGTCTTGCCGCTGTTGCAGTCGGCCCGAATATAAGGCACAGTCACTTGTGAAGAGAACCTGAGGAGGTTATGTACTATGGCTAACGGCAATAAAAGCAATCAACTGACGGCGGAGCCGAGAACGGAGACGAGGCGCTCGGAACTGCGCAAGCTGAGATTGAATGGCCGTATTCCAGCGGTCGTGTATGGCTCCGATATGGAGGGGACTCCGGTAAGTGTGGATGCCAAGGAATTCAAGAAATTGATCCGGACGGGACGTACGGAAATGCTGGATTTGGTATTGGAAGGCGGCCGCAGGGTGCCGGTGCTGATTAAGGATTATCAGGAGCGTGACGGCAAATGGCTGCATGCTGATTTCCTGAAAGTTTCCAAAAACAAACCGATCCGTGTTCGTGTGGCTATCGACTATCAGGGCACTGCGGCAGGCACCAAGACAGGCGGCATGCTGCAGGTGCAGGCAACAGAGCTTGAGATCGAGGCGCTGCCGGATGATCTCCCATCTGTGATCGAGGCCGACATTTCAGGTATGGAAGTCGGGGACAAGCTGACAGCGGGAGACATCAGGCTGCCTGACAAAGTAGAGTTGATTTCCTCTGCAGAAGAATTGCTTGCTTCCATTGTGATTCCGCGTGCGGTTGAAGCAGAGAATGAGACAGCTGAGAAGGCAGAGGAAGATGCAACAGCAGGAGATGCAGCAGCAGACGACGAATCGTAAAAGTGAGCAGAATATACAGGTTGTTGACCTGAGCAATGATGCCCTTGAGCTGGTTGGCTCCGGGGCATCTTTTTTTCGGAGGAAGTGCGTCCGGTATGACCTGTTTGCTTAATAGGGTACAAGCCCTATAATAAGAGAAACGCTTAAGAGGAGAAATGGACTTATGACACAAAAAGCCACCTTTGCCGGCGGATGCTTCTGGTGTATGGTTACTCCGTTTGAGGAGCTGCCTGGCATTCACGGCATCGTATCCGGATATATGGGCGGAACGACGGAGAATCCCGTCTATGAGGAAGTAAAAAAGGGCACAACAGGGCATTACGAGGTGGTGCAGATCACGTTTGATCCGGAGCTGTTCCCGTATGAGAAGCTGTTGGAGCTCTACTGGGTGCAGGTCGACCCGACGGACCCGGACGGTCAGTTCCATGACAGGGGCTCGCAGTACCGGACGGCTATTTTCTATCATCATGAGCAGCAGCGGGAAGCGGCCGAACGTTCCAGGAAGGAGTTGGCGGCCAGCGGCAGATTTGACAAGCCGATTGTCACGGAAATTTTGCCGGCGGCTGTATTCTATCCTGCGGAGGATTATCATCAGGATTACCATAAGAAGAATACGAAGCATTACAAGGAAGACCGTGAAAAATCGGGACGGGACGAGCATATTCAGAAGCATTGGCAGGCTTAAGCTCGGGGCGTTTTCCATAGAAATGAAATATAGCAATTTGCTGAAGTAGGATGAGTCACATTAACAGGATTGCACACAAGCCTCCGTGCTTGCAGGTGCAATCCTGTTTCTTTTTAACTCAACGCTGGATCAAAATCAATTTTTGTTGACAATGAAAAGAATGAAAATTAACATCTTCAATAAGAAAGTATGTCGATATACGTTTTTTTACCCTCTCATGATTGCTTTCAGTAGTGATCTACACTCCCGGAAAATGACGCCACCCCATCCAAGAACAATTTCACATTCTGATTTAACATACATATATTTCCTACACCATAAGCATAAAGAGAGCTAAATGAATGCATTTTTTTCGCCGCCGCGACTTATGTTAACAACCGCTAAACACAGTTTGTCTTCCGTGAAATTACGTCGATGCACGTTTGTAATCCCCATCGCTCTATGTATCAGAGGTAAGGAGGATACCGAAATGGAGATCATGAGAAGCACCCTGCTCTATCTGTCGAAGAACCGTACGGCCAATCGGATGGCGAAATTACACGGACTTCGATTGGGGGCGGAACGTTTTGTGGCGGGTGAGACGCTAACAGCAGCCGTCGGGAAGGTGCAAGAACTGAAGGCGGCAGGCATTGAGGCAACCCTGGACCATCTGGGCGAATTCGTCGCGAGCAGGGAAGAAGCGGAAGAGGCAGCCCAGGAGGTTGTAAACGCGGTGACGGCCATCGCCGCCTCTGGCATACGCTCCAATGTGTCGGTCAAGCTGACTCAGCTTGGGCTCGATCTGTCCGAGACCGAGTGTCTGGCCAATATGCGGAGCATTGTCGGGGAGGCGAAGCTTCATGGCGGATTTGTGCGCATCGACATGGAGGACTATACCCATAATGAGCCCGCCATCCGCATATTCGAGCAGCTTCATGGCGAATTCGGCGGCCAGCATGTAGGACTTGTGCTGCAGGCCTATCTGCGGAAGACGGAGGATGACATGAAGCGGCTGGAGCATCTGGCCCCCAATTACAGGCTGGTCAAGGGAGCCTACAAGGAGCCGCCGGAAGTCGCCTTTCCGGAAAAAAGCGAGGTGGATGAAAACTTTATCCGTCTTATTCACATGCAGCTGGAACACGGTCACTATGCTGCTGTAGCGACTCATGACGACCGCATTATAGAACACGTTAAAACCTACACTGCTGAAAAGGGAATCCCGCGTGATGCTTTTGAGTTTCAGATGCTCTACGGCATCCGCCCTCAGTTACAACGTGATCTCGCGCGGGAAGGCTACAGGATGAGAGTGTATGTGCCGTACGGAACTGATTGGTACGGATATTTTATGAGAAGGCTGGCGGAGCGTCCGGAAAATGTAAGCTTTGTGCTGAAATCGATGTTTAAACGATGATCCTCATCCGGCATGACAGTCAACCCTTGGATTGGGCGGATGAGAGGATCGAGCGGGTATTCCAAAATTAAATAAAGGAAAGGTGAGATGAGCATGGTGCCATACCGTCCCGAACCGTTTACGGATTTTAGCAATGAAACGAACCGCAAGGCGATTGAAGCGGCCCTGGATAAGGTGCAGGCGGAGCTCGGTCAGGAGTATCCCCTGATTATAGGCGGAAAACGGGTAAAAACAGATGCAAGCTTCAACTCGATCAATCCTTCTCGCAAAGCCGAAGTTATCGGTCGCGTCTCCAAGGCTGATGCAGAACTGGCTGAGCAAGCGATTCAGTCTGCGCATGAAACCTTCGCTGCATGGGCACGGGTGCCAGTCGAGCAGCGGGTGAGGCTGCTGTTCAAGACAGCGGCGCTGCTGCGCAGACGCAAGCATGAGTTCAGCGCCTGGCTCATGCTGGAGGCCGGCAAGACAGCTGCCGAAGCGGATGCGGATACGGCGGAGGCTATTGATTTCATGGAATATTATGCTCGCCAAATGATTGAGCTGGATACAACGGCTGCTTCACGCTTAATCACCCTTGAAGGGGAAGACAATGATCTGCGCTATATCCCGCTTGGCGTCGGAGTCATCATTCCGCCCTGGAATTTTCCGCTGGCGATCATGGCGGGCATGACAACGGCCGCTGTCGTAGCAGGCAATACAGTGGTGCTGAAGCCGGCGAGCGCGACACCGGTCATTGCGGCCCGTTTTGTCTCCCTGCTGGAGGAAGCCGGCATGCCGCCGGGAGTTGTCCAGTTCCTGCCAGGCAGCGGGGGAGAGATCGGCGATCTGCTGGTCAGCCATCCGCTTACACGCTTCATTTCCTTTACAGGCTCCAAGGAAGTCGGATTGCGCATCTTCGAATTGTCGGCCAAAACTGCGCCCGGGCAAAAGTGGCTGAAGCGTTTTGTCGGGGAGCTTGGCGGCAAGGATGCCATCATCGTGGACAGCGAAGCCGATCTGGAGGCGGCTGCCCAGGCGATTGTGGCTGCGGCCTTCGGCTTCTCGGGGCAGAAATGCTCGGCCTGCTCGCGCGCAATCGTGCATGCAGATGTGTATGATGAGATACTCCAGCGCTGCACGGAGCTTACCCGGGAGCTTAAGGTTGGCGCAGCCAGTGATTTCTCCAGTTCAACCGGACCAGTCATCGATGAGGCGGCTTACCGCAAAATTTCGAGCTATATCGAACAGGGAAAGAAGGAATGCCGTCTCGTGGCAGGCGGAGGCACTGCAGGAGAGAAAGGCTATTTTATTGAGCCGACGATCTTCGCGGATGCTGCGCCGGATGCGGTCATCATGCAGGAGGAAATTTTCGGGCCAGTCGTGGTATTTTGCAAGGCTGAATCGTTTGAGCAGGCGCTGGACATTGCCAATAACACGGAATACGGATTGACCGGCTCGGTATTTTCCATGAGCCGCAGCCGGTTGGAGCAGGCCAGGGAGCAGTTCCATGTCGGCAACCTCTACTTTAACCGCAAATGTACGGGGGCGCTTGTCGGCGTGCATCCGTTCGGAGGCTTCAACATGTCCGGCACGGATTCCAAAGCCGGCGGGCCTGACTATCTGCTGCAGTTTACGCAGCTCAAGCTTATTTCCGAGAAATTATGAAGCTTATTTCAGAAGCAGACGGCCGGTACGCTGAGTGCCGTTCGTCCCGTTTCCCCCGCAGAGGCTCAATGGGGGCAATACAACAGGAATGTGCGTCGTTGTCGAAGTGGAGGAATGTTTCTTGCATTGTCCGCGTGCATTCATGCAGTCGAAAATATGGAGTCCGGACACTTGGCCTGAGAGAGAAAATCTTCCGTCCATCATGGAAATGTTCCGTGCGCATGTGGAGCTGAACAAAAACGCACAGAAGGTAGCGGATTGACGATTCTGGAGCTTATTGAATATGTTGTTAAAAAAGCAGCCGGGCGGAATGGGGAACACTCCACTCGGCTGCCTTTGTTTTTACTGCTGCCGTTTATAGAAGCTGATCGTGCCTGTGCCTTCATCAGCGCTGATGAACGTATCACTTGTGTTCACATAGTGGATTCCTTCCGGTGATTCGCCGGCCGTTGGAATCAGTCCAAGCAAGGCCGGAGCCTCCGGATTCGACAGGTCGAAAAACAGGATGGCGTCCGCACGCTCGGAGGCAACTGCCGCAATATCACGTCCATTCACCTTCGCGATCGTCAGATTTTCCACTTCGCTGCCCTTCTTCTCACTGCGTCCATCCGGATACGAACCGACCCGGGCGGCAGCCTTGTCAATCACATCGGCGCTGTCGTAAATTTTATCGCCTTCAAGGCTCCATACCGCGATGTTGCGTCCGCCGGCCTTCACGCCGTCTTTGAATTCATCCCCGCCAAGGTCCCCTTCATTCGCAGTCAGAAGGTAGCGGCCGTCCGTGGTGAAGGCGATGCCGTCCGGTTCATAGCGGGCTGTAATTTCGTCCGTAAATGATACCCGGTCGTCATCCTTCGCATCCGCAGCATGGCTGGTCGTGCCGAGGGCGAATATCCGCACAAGCTTCCGTGTCTTCAGATCGACAACCGCAATGACGTTATTCTCTTGCAGAGTTACTGCCGCGGTCGTGCTGTCCGGACTGATGGCCACATATTCCGGCTGCGGTTCATGTGGATAGATGGCCCCTTTAACGCCGCTCAAATCTACTGGCACCTGAACCAGCTCACCTGCCAGCACGTTGCCCTCCGGGAAGTGAAGCACGGCGATGCTGCCCGGGCGCTTGTTGGCCGCATAATCAAATTCCTCTGTCTTTGAATCAAATTCCTCGTCTTCAATCGCAATCACGGCATAGTTGCCGTCGCGGGAGATAGCGATGGAGTCCGGGCCAATGCCGGTCTCGTATACCTTGGCAATCTCGTAGGTATCCAAATTGATGACGGCAGCCATCCCCGGATTCGGATCATTGAAGTTGTCATCGGTGCGGATGACGGCGATAGCATGCTTGCCGTCAGGCATAACCGCGACACTGGTGACCTCCGCCTTGTCGGAGAGGCTCTGGAAGCTGATATTTTTTATTTCACTAACCTGGTCTGTATAGGTGATATCCAGAACGCTTACACTGCCCTTATCCGCCTCAGTCACGAGCAGGCGGCTGCCGTCCGGAGTGGAAGCGGCGATCTCGGCCTTGCCGCTCGGCATCTGAAACGAACCGGCAAGCTTATAGCCGGTCCCGTTTTGTGCGGCGATCACGCGGTCACGTAGCTGCTTGGCAGCTTGTTCAGAAATGTATAACTTGCCGTTTTCTATATATGGCGCCTGATCGAGTGTAACCTCTGCACTATCCAGAGCGGCCTTCGCCGATCCGGTCCGGAAAACAGCGGTCGTATCGCCGAGGCTGATATTCGCGCTTTTATCCCGGGTGTTCCATTTCAAAGTCCCCTGCATGTCCGATACCATGGCACGGACCGCTGCGCCTTCAGCCTCGGCGGCATGTGCAGCCGGCAGGGCGGCAGCGGTATGTACGGTAATGGAAGCTGCCGCCATGGTGAGCAGCCATTTGTTCGTCTTTTTCAAGTCATATTCCCCTTTTTAGTCAATATTTTGGGCGGGCTTTAACAGAAAACGCTGTCCGCCCTTTGTTTGTAAAAATTATATTTTCTTTATGTTAAGACAGACTGGGATGTACGTAAAATTTGTCCGAGTTATGTAAAAATGCCGTGTAGAGCACTGCTGTTCACAGTACCATAGGCGCAAAATTCAATAAATCACCCTTTCCTTGAAAATGATAGTTGACGGGATGAGCATTTATTTTTATAATGGGAATAATTTGAATAGCGGAACCTATCGGAAGCACCGATCATCTCCTCCGGGAGAATGGTCGGTGCTTTTTTGTTTTCCGTTCCGGCAAAGGAGAGAAGATATGTCCAGATTACGTGTGCGGCACAGACAATTGGTGCTGGCTTGTGCGGTGGGTGCGGTCGTCATGCTGATCATATGCCTGACCATCGGTGTACTGCTGTTCAGAAGTTTTGAGACAGATTATTCGCAGGAAACAGCGGAACTGGAGCAGGAGCTTGCGGATACGAAGCAAATTTTGCAGCAGGAGATGAGGCAGGTCCCTGTAGTTGTAAGTGATCACAAAGCCGGGGATGCGCTCGCAGAGACGGATATTGCTCTTGTAAATATCCCTGCGGCGTCCGTGCCTGAAAATGTGTTGAACAAGGAGGACATCGTCGGCAAATACACCAGGATTGATCTTCCCAAAAATACGGCGGTCACGGGATCCATGCTGTTTGAGAATGGTGTCACCCCGGATGACTTGCGGAATCAGGAATTCAGGCTCATTCAACTGCCTGCCAAGCTGGGTCCGGATCATTATGTCGATGTCCGGATCAAATTCCCGACCGGTGAAGACTACATCGTCCTGTCCAAGAAGAAAGTAAAGGATCTGTCAGGGGGGCTGATTTCCTACGAAATGGATGAGCAGGAGATTCTGATGATGTCCAGCGCCATTGTGGATGCCTATATCAATGAGGCAACGATCTACGCGTTGAGCTACGTCGATCCTTACATGCAGGACAAAGCCATCGTAACCTATCCGCCCAAGGACGAGGTCAAGAAGCTGATCCAGTCCGATCCGAACATTGTAAAGGTGGCGACAGAGCAGCTTGAATCAAGGAAAAGAAGCGTCCTTGAAATGAATCTGGCGGCCATGCCCGAAGCAGAACGTGGCAGATACAGTACTGGTGCAACAGACGCAGGAAGCTACAATGAAAATGCCCCAGCTTCAAATATGCTGACAGACAGCAGCAGTTCAGGCTACGCTTCGCAACTGCCTCCCGTTAAAGATGCGCTGCCTGTAGAAAGTAACGACTATGCTGAGAGCCAGCATACGACGGCTTCCGATTCCCCCACCCCTCCGGCAAACGGGAAAGCACAAAACCCGAAGCTGTTAGAGGAAACGGAGGGAACCACTGCGGCAAGCGATGATGACATCTACGGACAGATGCCCAAGAGCAATGTTCAACCTTAAGGAGGTGCAGGTTTGCAAAATATTTTGTTTTTAGGAGCTTGTGATAAGGGAGGGCTGCTGCTCTGGCTAGGCAAAATTATGGCGTCTGCCGGCAAAAAAGTACTGATTATCGACGGCACCGTGCTGCAGAAGTATCAGTTTGCGGTCCCGGAGCTGTCAGGGGACGGTCTGAAGGGAGGCAGCAGAGTCATTGAATTTGATGGTTTTGATGTGGCGTCAGGCTTCGAACACAGCTTTAAAAACGGGACAGCCATTCATGAGTCGCTGGAGAGCTTTTTCCAAAGAAACAACGAGCAGTACACAAGCTATGATTTTGTGCTCCTGGATATCGATCATACGGATACGCTGGAAGCTTCGCTGCTGACGGCATGGGGAGGCATCAGCAGCTATGCGTTGGTCACCAACAGCGAGCGGTATACGATTCAGCGTAATGCCGAGCTGCTGCGGAAGCTTCTGCAGGAACAGCAGGGGGATGACCTGCAAATGGTTCGCATCAGGTACATGGCGGCAGAAAGCCCGGTTAGTGAAGCTTTTATGGAGACTGCCGCAGGCCATCTGAACACAGTATTTTCTGACGAGCAGGATGTGGAATTTTATTACGATGAAATGGACTACATAGCCGGTGTACGCATGCAGTATGAGAACAGGCTGAAGCTGAAAGGACTATCCAGAAGCACAAAAAAGACGCTGCTCAGCATTCTTGCGGCTGTAACTGATGTGGAGAGAAACGCATTGCGGCTGGCCTTGAAGGTGGCAGAAAGGGGAAGGTAAGACATGTCGATCATTACATTCTGGAGCCCGGATCACGGGCGGGGGAATACGGCGAACTGTGCCGCCGCCGGGGCCATGATTGGGCTGGATTATGATGTCCGGACACTGATCGCCCGGACCCAATTCGGGAATTCGAGTCTGGAGGACGCTTTTCTTAAATCCAAGGAACTGCAAATCAAAAATTTCGTGACCTCGGCAGCGACCGGCATGGATGCGCTCGAGCGGCTATTTAAAACGAAGCGGCTGAGCGCGTCCGGCATCAGCAACCATACCTTATCGCTTGAGCCTGGGCGACTGGATCTTTTGACAGGAACCAGCAAGCCGGATGAATCCGGCCATGAAGGGAGTGAGCATGTTATGGCCGCCATATTTGATGAGGCAAGGCGATATTATCAGGCCATCATTTTGGATATTGAAAGCGGCAACGCAAATAAGGTAACCAATCAGCTTATTCAAAGCTCGGACCTTGTCGTAGTCAATCTGATCCAGGATCTGAACTCGCTGGAGCGTTATGCCAGTCAGGAGCAGTGGCCGTCCGCACTGCAGGAGAAGAACAAAATGATTTTGCTTGGACAGTATGATCCCCATTCCAAATATAACGCGACGAATATCAGGCGGAAATTCGGAATCAAGGACCCGCTCTTTGCCATTCCGTACTGCTCGGAATATCGGGATGCATTCAATGACAAGGATGTGCTCGGCTGGTTCCGGCGTACCCGCAATGCCGGGCGGCGGCATGGCAGCTATCCTTTCTTGCAGGAGGTCAGGAAGGCTGCCAAGGAGATACTGTCACAGATCGGGATTAACACAGAGATCAAGCGCATTGAGAGGGGAGTATCCTGATGCTTGTCATTTGGAATGGCATCGGTATTGGAATCCTGTTGACCGCCCTTCTGTCATACCTGATTTACAAGCTGAGACATCCGCAGGCTATACGGAAAGAAAAGAAAACACCGGAGGATATGGAGCGGTACAGCATCAAGCAGATGACCCAGTATATTAAAGACAAATTCAATGAAATGACAGGTGCGAATCTATATGATTTGGCTCTGGACCTTGAGGATTTCAACCGCCAAAAGCATATGCGCACCGAGTTGAAGGCTGCGCTCAAGGGCTGCAACAGCGGTGACTTGTACGACAAAATATATGTCAAGGACCTAATTTATGATCTGTTGATCAGGGATTATGGCATGAATGAGCGGAATGCAGACTATGTCCTGCCCTTTGAAGAGCCGGACAAGCTTGCAGCTAAGGATAAATTCGATATTTTAATACAGCTGTACAAGAAAAAGCACCATTACAAGGCGCTTCCCAGAATGATCGAAGAATACCGCCTGGATGAGCTTAAATCCGTGATTGAGGAAGGACAGACGGAATCCTATATCATCACAGAGGAGGAGATAAGCAGAATTTACCGCGAAAAGTGCACAGGCCTGCTGTCTTTCGAGGATAAGATGCAGGTCATTGTGCAGCGGATTTATCAGGGCTTCAAAGGATTTGGCGTCATAGACGAGATTCGGTATATGGAAATCGACGGTGTATCGGGAGGGGTGTCCGGCATTCCCGCCTCCATGCAGGATATTGAAGATGAAGAACAACTGCTGCAGGCGATGAAAGCAAGCAAGGGGCATGATAATACCCATTCGGTATGGATTATGTACCGGGGCAAAACAATGCATTTGTCCTTCCTGTCCTTTGGCAGCGAACTGGAGCTGAAGCGGATTTGTCAAACGATTTACAAATGGAACAATCCGGGCCAGCTTACGGAGCAGAACGGCTTTATCGTCAACGATATGAAGGACAATTCGCGGATTGTTGTGATGCGTCCCCCGTTTGCGGAGTCATGGGTGTTTTTCAACCGGAAATTCAATCTCACATACACCGATCTGGAGCATTTCCTGAATCCCAGGGACCGGGGGTACACATTTGGAAACACCGAACTGCCCATTCGTCTGATCCCGTTCCTTATGAAAGGGGCCAGAGTGACTACGGTCACAGGCGATCAGGGAACGGGAAAATCGACCTTGATGATGGCCATGACACGTTATATAGCCGGATATTTGACGCTTCGGGTACAGGAAATGGCCTTTGAGCTGCATCTGCGGAACCTGTTTCCACAGCGGAACATCGTGTCCGTTCGGGAAACTGCGGATATTACAGGCCAAAAAGGGATGGATATTCAGAAAAAGACAGATGGAGCGGTCAACATTATCGGGGAGGCTGCGACCGCAGAGCAGGTTGCCTGGTTTCTGCAGGCCGGTACCGTTGCCAGCTTGTTCACCATTTTATCGCACCATGCGAAGACGTTCCGCGATCTCGTATTTTCCCTGCGGAATTCAACGCTGCAGACCGGGCTGTTTCGCAATGAGTCCATTGCCGAGCAGCAGGTGGTCAGTGTACTGGATTTTGACATTCATCTGTTTAAGGATGCTGAAGGGCGGAGATATATTGAACGGATTACGGAATGTGTGCCCTTGCTGGAGCAGGACATCTATCCCGAAGATCCCGGGCGGGCAGCCATCGAGTTTTATAGACGCATGACGGATCGCAAAACGTTCGAAGGCAGAGATATCGTCGTATTCCAGGACGGCGCGTATATCGCCAAGCATCCGATTTCAGAGCGGCAGCAAACGGAAATGATTCGTCATATGAATGCCAGAGACCGGGCGGAATTTACAGAGCTGCTTGCAGCCTACTGGAAGGTGCCCGCATGAGCAGCTGGCTGCTTACTGGCTTCTCCTTCGGTATGTTTCTGCTGTTTTTGATCGCCTTTGCCTTGATCGCCTTCGTAAAAAACGCGGAAGGGAGAAGGAAGAGCGACGTTTTTGAAAGACTGTTCGGGAAGAGAGCGAGCCGTCATCGCCTGAATCTGATTTATCAGAAATCCTATGTTCAGTTTCAGCGATTGCCGTTGCTGCGAAAATACATCTGGAAGATCCGCAAACGGCTGGAGGTGCTGGATTCCTTCGATGAGTACGCGATTCGCCGGCAGACGATGCATATTGCTTTTATTACATTAAGCTCGACCGCAGTTCTGGTGCTGCTGTTCTGCCTGATTAGCCGTGATCTGTTCACCATTTTCTTTATTCTTTTTGGCGCTGTCGTTCTGAACGGAGTGATGATCACCACCTTTGTGAACCGTGTGGAGGACCGGATGCTGAAGCAGTCCATCACACTGTTTGAGGATACGAGGCATCAATTTCAGCGGACCCGGAATGTGGAAGAGGCGATCTATGAAGCAAGCCTTACTGCCCCTCATGAAGCGGCCCGGCATGGTGAGCGAATTTATGAAATTTTGACCGCAGATGATCAGCACAAGGCACTCGACATTTATTACGAGGTTGCGCCAAACAAGTATTATAAAATGTTTACCGGCTTTTCCTTTCTCGTATCCGAATTCGGGGACCGGATTGTCAGAAATTCGTCCATGTACCTCAGTGCGATCGCCAAGCTGATCCAGGACGTGAACTATGAAATTTTACGAAGAGAGCGGCTGAACTATTTGCTTAAAGGATTATCGACGATTGCCGTGCTGTCGGTGCTGTTTGTAAAACCGATTGAGCTGTGGGCGAAAACCTACTTTCCTGTCATGAGTGATTTTTATGCGAGCAAGCTCGGGTTCTTCATCAAAGTCTTTTTCTTCCTTGTCGTGCTGCTGTGTTACGCGTTGATCAAGAAGCTGCTGGCGAATGACGAGGCCAGGTACGTAGCCAAGAGCGAGCGCCTGCTTTGGGAGAAGCTCTTGTACACGAAGATCCCCTTGCTGCGCTGGATCGTAGACCGCTTTGTACCTGTGCCGCACAAAAAGGCTCATTTTCAGCTCACGGTATTGATCAAGGAGGCCAACTCTTATCTCACACTGGAGTGGCTGTACGTTCAGCGCCTGCTGCTTAGCGGGATTATTTTGATAGGCACTGTCCTCATGTTTTTCTATATGCACTCGCTGTCTATCCAGCATGTACTGCACGATCCTTTGCGGGGAACGGGGATTTTCGGGAAGCTTGGCCCGGATGAGCTGGCGGCTGCACAAAAGAATACCGATTTTGACCGCTCCGTGCTTGTCATGCTAAGGGGAACGGCAGAGGTATCGCCATCATCGCTGATCCACCTGGTAAGCACGTTAACAGAGACCAGCAGCAATGATGCAACGACTATATTTACGGCCAACCGGATCTATCAAAAATATGTGGACATTCAGAATGAGTACTTCAAGTGGTGGGAGCTGCTGTTATGTCTGCTGCTCGCCTGTACAGCTTATCATACACCTCTTTGGCTGCTGTATTTCCAGAAAAAGATTCGTTATATGGAGATGCAGGATGAGGTGGATCAGTTTCATACAATTATATCCATTCTGGCCCAGTTTGAAAGAATGGATGTCGAAACGGTGCTTGAGTGGATGGAAAGATATAGCGTTATTTTTAAGGACCCGATCAAAAACTGTCTGAACAACTACAGTAGCGGTCAGGAGGAAGCGCTGGAAATACTGGGTGAAGATGTGGCTTTTGAGCCTTTTGTCAGGATTGTTGAAAAGCTGAGGTTGTCGGTTGAAAAGATTCCGCTGCTGCAGGCCTTTGACGATCTGGAATTGACGAAGGAGTATTATGCCGAAAAGCGCAAGGAGCACTTCAGCAGGCTGATTGAGCGGAAAGCGTTCTGGGGCAGAATCTTTGGATTGGCGCCCTCCATGTACTTAATCTTTCTTTATTTGGTAGTCCCGATGATTTACCTGAGCATGACACAGGCCGGGGCGTCCTTTGAGCAAATACAGAATGTGCAGTGAGTTGATATTTTATTTATTACATTTAGAAAAGGGGAGTATGAAATATGGGTACTGCGGCAAAAGCATTAATCGGAGCAGCGGGTCTGTTCCTCGCTATCGCCTTGATTACGTTGAGTGTAACCCTGTTCGGCACAGCTCAGGAGGGGGCCAAGCAAGCGCAGACAGAGTTTTCCGGCATTCAGACCGAGCTGTCTGGACAGGCATATGCGGGTTATGACAATACGATTTTGACCGGCAGCCAGGTGGTCAACACCATCCGCAAATTCGGCAATAAAGAAAATTTTACGGTCAAGGTGTCCACGAACAAGAACAAAAGCGGCACCGTCTATACCAAAGGCAGTATCGGCAGCGCCACTGATATTACCTCCAGTGAATACGTCAATCCGTCAGGACAATTCAAAGGTGTGATCATTCGTGACGAGAACAATGTGGTTACAGGCATTGAATTTACGCAAAGCTGATGGACAGGATCTGCCAAAATGAATAGTATATCCGTCAAAATGCTGTTTACTGCGCTAGGTTTTCTGTTGTTCATCAGCGCGGCCGCGGTCGGAACCGGATTGTTTATTCAAAATCACGTTGCGCTGGATGAAGTGGATGCCGCGCTGAGCAGCCGGGATCGGGACATCGTCGTCATTCCGGTGATGGAAGAAGAAGAGAAGGTTAGCGGGGCCGGAGTCATGCAGTCCATTTTCCAAATTGCAGAGCTCGGAGCGGATATTCAGGTGGACGGTTATCTTTTTTCCAAAGACGCCGGTATAGAAGATACGGATGTTTCCATCATTGATTTACGGGCTGTCTACAGTTCGTCGTATCAAAGGAATGGGGATGGTAGGCTCGAACGTTTAATATTCAGAAAACAATGAGGAATGGAGATCGTAAATGGCCAGGTACGTGCTTTATCCGTTTGCCATTATACTTGCTTGTCTGCTGCTCTATTTCTATCCTATGCAAACGGCCTATCAACAGCAGGATCAAATAGCGTATAACATAGCTTATCAAGCGACCACCAATTTTGTGGATGCTGTGCGCAGCAAAGGCTACATTACACCGACCATGTATAAAGATTTTACGAGGGAGCTTGGTGTTTCAAATCTATATGATATTCAAATGGAGCATAAGGCAAAGCAGTATAATCCGGTCTATTTGGACCCGCTTGATGCCGCTACCTTTACCGGGAAAACAGATGTTTATTTTGAGGCCCGATACACGGAAAGTATTTTGGCCGTTCTATTTCCTGTGGGAGGCGGTTCAGATATTGCGGATAACCGGAAGTATTACATGCGGGAGGGGGATTTTTTCACCGTTACAGTGAGGAATACGAATACAACCAAGGCTGTCCTGATGCATAACTTCCTGACCAATGATCATTCAGGAGACTCGACACGGATCTATATCCCTTATGGAGGGATGATAGTGAATGAAGATTATTAGCTGGTCGCTTGTGCTGGTGGTGATCGTGTTTCCGCTTTTCTTTAAAAATAATTTGCGGGTGCTGGAGCAGGAAAGGACTCAGGAAAAGATTGTGCTCTATGATGGAGCTGTGCGGACAGCGGTGCAGGATGCGGCTTTTGCACTGCAGATGAATGAAGATCAGGACCTTGGGAGCGGCTATGCTTCTTTTAAACGGATTCGTGCTAATAAAGAACTGGCAGTAGAGGCTTTTTACGAGACGCTTTTTAATAATGTAGGGATTCGTGATGATGAAACAGCTCAAGGTGTGCTCAAAACGTACATTCCCCTCATTGCGGTTGTCGATTACGACGGGTTGTGGGTGTATACCAACGAAACCTTTCGGAATGGAAGAGGAGAAAACGTCAACAAGCAGGTATGGAAATCCAAAAAGCCGTTTGCTTATGCAGATGAGCAGGGAAACAGCCTTTCTTTTACGCTGGACGATTATGTGTATGCTTATGACGCCGAGACGAAAACGTGGTTTGAGGGGACGAGAGCGGACGTCGCTGTTCTTACCGGCCACAGCATAGCTCTGCTTGACGATCCGGAGCTTTTTGAACAGGTGCGGCGGACGACGATTATATCGGTGCTGCAGGACAATTTGGCATATTACATTAATTCCTATAACGAGTATGTACAGAAACTGGGCATAACCTACACATTTACGCTGCCGCGTGTGGAACAGGAGGAATGGAACAACACGATAAACGATATCGGGGTCATTTCTTTTATTCAAGGCATGCCAGTTGGGATGAATCGCTATAACAGCTATGCGCTCGGCGGCAGCAGGCTGATTAAAAATACGGAAATATTCGGATATGTGGAAGACGGCATCAAAGTCTACTATCGGGCATCTGATAACCATGCGGGTGAAATCATAGAAAAATTCACAAGTGAGAAGGAGGCGGCTTTGGCCGGTTATTTTCCGGGGAGTGCTATAAACGTACATTGAATACATTGATAGAAGACAGGCCGTGATTAAGGGAAGTTTTTCATGAAATTATAGAATTGTTCAGCTCCGCTTGTATATAAATCTATAATCCTAAAATAATTTTACAAATTTTAGTGAAACTTTTTGGAGAAATTGGAAGGGGAGGTTACACTGAAAGAGTATATGGCAAGAGATTAATGGGGGGGTTAGAACATGGTAATGAAAAAAGTTATGGTATCGGTTTTTACAGGTATGCTTGCTATGGCTACGGTATGGGGATCAGTAGGAGTAGAGGAAGCTTCCGCGGCTTCGGCATTCAAGGATATACCGGCAGGACACTGGGCCAAAGCCTCTATCGATGCTGCTGTTAACAACGGATATTTAAAGGGATATTCGGACGGAACATTTCGCCCCAATGCCTCGGTTACGCGCGCGGAATTTGCCGCCATTTTGTCCCGCGTCTCCAGCAATGAGGTGGAGGGAGGAAAAGGAAGTTTTCCAGACTTGTCTGGTAGCTGGAGTGAAGAGGAAGTTAATAAGGCGATTGGGATGGGCTTTATCTCCACGGGTGATTACCCTAATGGGTTTAAGCCCTCTACGTCGCTGACTCGCCGGGAAATGTCGAAATGGATGGCGTCCGGATTGGCTGCGGCGCAGGAAGATTTTCAGACCGCATTGTCAGATACAAAGGAGACGCTGGTTCCTGTTGCTGAGTATTACAAGGGCGGGCTGAACAAGGCGGATTATCCTTATGTGTCGGTTACTTTGGGAACAGGACTGATGACTGGGTATGAGGATGGAGCGTTCGGCCCGGCCAAGACGACGACGCGTGCTGAGGTAGCGGCTATTTTGGGGCGGTATGAATCTGTTCAGAAGAAAAAGGCTGCTGATTTCCGTGATCTCAACGAAATGAGAGAGGTGGGGCTGACGGGAACGAATTTGACTTCGCTGACGCCGTATAAGTTTGCAAACAATGACGATGGCACGCCAGCAGACTTTACCCAAATCAAAGATAGAGAATTTAAAATACGCAATAATTTGGGAACACAGGCTATTCATCGATTGATCGTTGTTGAATCTGATAGCGATAAGAAGTCAAAGAATCTATATGGAAAAATGTTTATTGATAAAGATTTTGATTGGCCTATAGACGGCAAAGAATACTATGTCTTTACAGAGGCAACTCTTGTACCTAATGGGGATAACCTTTCGAACCTGGCATTTGCAAATGCTACAGGAAACCGTTTTTTAAGTGGGTCAAATTTTGAATCAGGTACTGTTAAATCATTTGGAATATCAAATCTGCCTCATACGAACTACCTATCTTCCGGTTTTTTTAAGAAAGGTGTAAAAAGACAATTTTGGATGTATACATCTATGCCAAAAAATAGCTTTAACGGAAGTGTCACAGAAGCAATTGCGGTGAACGGAAAATATACTGTGATGCATTTAGATTAAAGTGAGTGAGAGGACGGGGTTCTTGTTGGAGCGGACATTACTACTTAAATTTGTCCTACTTATTCTATTAGGTGTCTTCCCGGTACTATTCTATAGCACGACAACTGCTATCGCTGCAGGACAGGTGACAGCTGTAAGCAGTAATATTGAGGATCAATTAGAGCTTAAAGATCCTTATGTTACACCAGAGGGTCCTGTTCAAGAGCAAAAATATGTAATCCCTGTAAAAGGGATAAAAGATGCAAATCCTGGAGTGTATTGGGTGCAGCGAGATGATGGGGAGTGGTCAGCCACTTCCTATCGGTCACTGGGAGGTAAAATGATTGTACCCAATGTGGGGTCCGAACAAAATCCTTGGCCTGGAGTAGGGGAAGTCTCGGATAAGATAGACATGAAGAAGCCAGCCTATCAACCAGATGTATATACAAAAAAAGACGGTATGCCACAGAATCCTAAACTTGTAACTAATAATCATATAGCAAAAGCTGAAACTATTGTTAGTTATCAAGGAAGAAATTCAGACATCACTGAACTTGAAGTTAAGGATTTATATTTTATTTCCATCACTTCAGACACAGGTGAAGTGACCCCTGGAGAAAGTGGCACTGGACTATACAGAGAAGAGTATAACGATCAGCAAGAAGTTAACGGTAGGTTATCTACTCGCCCTAATGGATATCCCAAAAAGACAGCGATGTATCTTACTCCATTAAATTTAGAATGGCGCGGTACGATTGTCGAGAAGAAGAAGATTCAGGCAACGGGCGTCCAACAAATGGAAGTCGGACAGGAAGCCCAGTTCAAAGGAGAGGTTGCTACCCAAGATCCGGGTGAGACGAAATATGGGGACATGGTAAATGTTACTCAACGCCCAGGACAAACTGAATGGTCTTCGGATAACAATGCAGTAGCAATTGTAAATTCAGAGACGGGTCTTGTCAAAGCGATAAGCCCAGGGGTGGCCAAGATCACAGTGCAATGGAAAAACGGAACATACTGGCTTACGGATACCGTTGCCGTAGCTGTAGGCGGAGTTCCACTTCCAGAGGAGCCAGAAGAACCAGCCGTGGTTTGTACTCCTCCACAATCTGCAGGAGTCAAAGCCGGCAGCCAGATGAACAGCAGCGCGGTCGGAAAGATCAAGGCGGATGTGCGGGGATCTGAAAAGTTTGAAGTGGCCAAGGGTATTCCGACCTCGGAAAGCCTATACGGCAACGTCTTGGCGAAGGAATATTTGTACAATAACAAATTCGAGAAGTTCACTGGCACGTGTACGTTTACGGTTCCCGTGAGCAAGACTTACAAACTGAAATGGGAGGAGAAAGAGGAGTACGAAAACAGCAAGGGCGAAACGAAGACGCGTAACGTTAAAAAGTCGCGCAGCGTCACCGTGAACCCATCCTATGACATTGTACGGCACTATTCCTACTGGACGATTCCTGGCCTGCAGGTGTTTAAAATCGACAATGCCAAGCTATATAATTACGCCTTCCAGGGCAATGGCATCGTCATTGATCCAGGCAGCTCCTACAAAGTGCCGACGATGGATGTAGAAACGGAAGTGGAGAATCTGCTGGAGCCGTCACCGGTATCGGCTTCCGCTCCAAGTCAGACGATTGATGGCGGCAGCAGCGAGCCGGATGTTCCGGATGAAAACCTGCAGAGCTATGCAGAGGAAGAGACGCCGGAGCTGGATGTGCGTAACGATAAGCTCATCTTCAACGGAGAAACCGTGATGGACGGTTCCATGGTCAAAACCAAAACCAAGGATCCTGGAGCGATCAAAACGCCGCTGAGTATTGACGAAAACGCTCTGTACCGTCCGGAGAACGTTATTCCGGTCAGCAAGACCAACAAAGCAGATAACGAAAGCAATGGCACGATTGAGTATTCTCCGCTCGACGGCAGCTTGGGCAATCCGGAAAACGTGCGGCAGCCTGTCGATGATTTGAACAGCGTTACGGTTCATACGCCGGTGGTCATGTATCCAAGCGTGAGTAATGATAAGGAGCATAACCAGAAGGTATACCCGACCGCAGGCACCGCCGCCCTGGTGCTGGACCGGCCATTCACCGTTACCATTCCGACAAACGGGCCGCACCGGGATATTAAAGGGTACGGCAACCGGGACTATGCGAAGTACACGGCATACAAGCAAGTGCTGTTTGAGTTCGATGTCTACAACGAAGATATGGGCAAATACATTCCGGCCAAAACCTGGATCGATATTCCGGTGACTCAACTGCAGACCACGTTCCGGATGCCGGTATGGGTCGATGAAGGAAAATATACGGTCCACTTCCGTTCGATAGCCGAGAATGCGCCTGAAAATTTCACGTGGGAGAAGATGGCCAATTTCGACTTGGCCAACCATGTGGCGATCAACACGGTGCCGGTGGAAGTGATCGGGCGCCTGTACGACTTCAAAGTCACGGACATCATGGATTATGATTGGGAGACGGTCTTCCGCACGAAGAAGGGCAGCTCGGAGCCAACCGGTGCGGCGTATTGGGTCGGTCCAAACTCCATTGACGGCGCGGCCCGTGGCAACAAGTTCCCGTATCTCCTGCCGATCCGGCCAGGAAGCCACCCGAACAGCGGGTATAAGAATGTGGCCGTGAAAACCGGCTACGCGTTCAAATTCGACTTTAAGACCAAAGGGAATAATTTCGGTCAGAAAGACCATGTAAGGATCGTGCCGACATTCTACTTCGTGAATAAAGACGGAACTCAGCGTCAGAAAGTCGATCTGTATTATCACAATCAGACCACAGGGCAAAAATTCGTGAAGATTGGTTCCAGCCAGGACACGTTGACCCGAAGCATTGTTCTGAATACCCCGTTGCGAAACATCTCTTCAACGGAGCTGAACAACACGGACAAATACGTGGCCACCTATGGTTTCACCGACTTCCTGAAGCAGTCCCGCAATAAAAGCACCATTGGCGGGTACAGCTTGCTTGATTTAACGCAGCGGGTACGGACTCTGATCGGACCGACGTCCAATGTCCCGAAAACGGTAGATCCGGGCCGGGCCGTGGCATCCATTCAAAAATGGTATGGCGAGTACAGTTTGCCGGCAGCTCCGTATGTAGTGTCAGTCGGCTTCAACATTGCAGAGTACGGCAGAACCAACAAGCTGACGGATCATTCACCGATTTTCCTGAAGGACGGATATATTGTGGTGAACTTTAACATTGAAACCTATCAGGATGGATCAGACACACCGCATCTGCGGTATTACAGACTGCCGGGGGACAGCACGCCGCTGGATAACCAATGGCAGCTCGAAGGGTACAGCAATGTAGTCCAGGATAAGTATGGCCATGAATTTGCAGCTCCGGATGGAGATGTTGTTTATTATCATGCGAACTTGTCCAGTTATGACGACTTCAAGTCTTCTGTAACCCATTAACATGAAGAGGGGGGAAACCATTTGCGAAGATGCGTTAGCATTCTTCTCCTGATCATATTGGTATCCGGGATCTTTAATCCGTATTTCGGCTCAGCTGTTTACGGTTCGACCGATATGCCGGAGGCAGCCGATCAATCGAAGAATGCGGAATTACCTATACGAGACTCATCAGATTCACTCTCGGAGCCAGATAAACAAGCTGCAGATCCGGAGCGAGAAGAAGCTGTTCAAAATAACGAATATTCGGATAACAACGAAATAAATACATCGGAAGATGATACCATTGCACCCGATATGCCGAACATTTTGGTGAATAACGTGAGCTGGGACAGTAATGAAAAGCAGCTCGCCCTTCAGGATGGGTCGGATGCAGGCGGTAGCGGTGTGCTGAAAAGCCAGTACAAGCTGGGTGAGGGTGAATGGCAGGATTATCGTTTACCTGTTCGCCTTCCGGATCAAGATACGATCATCTATGCTCGTACGCTGGATCATGCTGGGAATATCAGTGCAGTAGCCGAAGCCACGACAGACATTGCCAAAACACGGCCGGCTACGCCAAGTATTCAGTTGAGCAGTTCTGAATACACGGAGCAATCTGTTCTCGTCACCATTACCGGTAGTCGTGCAGGGACAGTGAAGACCCAGTACAAATTGGGGGAGTTTGGTTCTTGGATTGATTACACGGAGCCTTTTACCATCACCAAGGAGGGCAGAACCACGGTTTATGCTCGTACTGTGGGTGTCTCCATGGTAGCAAGTAATATTGCTGCTGCGGATGCCAAGATCCAATCGGCGGCTTCATCCGGTCCAGTTATGCATACTGCTGCGGAATGGGCAGCTTTGGAGTCGGGCAAAGAAGTTGCCGTTTGGGATCAAGTAATGAACCAAATGAAGAATTGGGCATCGGCAATTGAGAAAGCATTTGCTCAACAGACATCTGTCAAGTTGATGGAGAATGTTGTGATTTTCCGCCATCATAAGCTTCGGATTAAACAGCCTGGAGAGCAGCAACGAGCTGGTAAGCATAAGGTGATCCCTTCGGGAAGAAGGATCTTTACTCCTCAGAAACGAAGAAGAGCGAATGGGATTGCCGTATTCATTCTTGTGTTGGTGTTGCTTGGCCAAACACTGAGTTTATTTGTTTCTGCTGCGAAAACATACGCAGGTTCAGACGTTTACGTTTCCAACAATGATGGGAATTACACCAGCTTTTCCGGGAATTATGGGGGGACTGGTGGGGGCAACTATGCTGAAGGTGGTACTTATCAATCCAATGGCCATTATTTTTTTGCTGAGGCAAGGTACATTGATATCGGATATGATGTGACTCCATCCAGATACACGATTAATTTCATGGCTAGCGGTTGGAGAGGGGGTATGAAGATATATGCTTCCCAGACGGGGGATAAGTACTATAGTGGTGCCTGGACTGAAATTTCTGATTATTACATCAGCGGAAGTCAATCTCAGACGCCCTATGCTGGAAGTTGGAGGGTGCTGGATTTAAACAAATTTCCAAAGCCATTCAGATACTTGAAAGTGGAAAGGGCAGTCGTCGACGGTCTATCAGGAACAGGAGCTGTTGATGGGATTAACTTCAACATGGTGTACCAGCCGGATACATCCGGTCCGCCTGCCCCATCAGTTACGGTGAGTCCGACGAACTGGACTAATGGTAACGTTGCTGTGTCACTGAATGGAGCCGTTGATCCGGATACAGGGCCGGTTACGGTTCAGTATCGGATGGACGGGGCAACCAATATTGGCTGGACAAATGCCAGCACTGCAGTCATTTCCAATGAAGGGATCACAAATGTATATGGCCGCTCTTTGAATGTTGACGGCTATGCCAGCGCAGAGAACAGGGGGACGGCATATATAGACCGGACCGCTCCCAGTCAGCCAGTAATTTCTACGGATAAAACCGGAAAAGTAAATACAGATGTGACGGTCAACATAACGGGAGGAGGCGACAGTCTTTCGGGCGTTTCGAGAACAGAGTATTCGCTTGTCGGCGCACAGACTGCGGGCTGGAGTGCCGTAACCGGTTCTTTCAGGGTGACTGCAGAAGGACAGACTACTGTGAGCGCGAGAACGATCGATAACGCCGGGAATATCAGCTCAACAGCGACGACCGTCGTAACCATTGACCGAACTGGACCAGGCAAACCAACAATAACTCCATCCTCTACGCTGAGTAATCAAACGGTCACAGTGCAGATTGCACCTGCAGGTGATGCGGATATGAATTATACAGAGTACAGGTTGAGCGGAGCAATTACACAAACCTGGCAGCGGTACAGTGGAAGTTTTAGCCTGCCAAGTGTCGAGGGAGAGACAGTCATTGTTGCTCGCTCCATTGATATGGCTGGGAACGTGAGCGGCGAGAACACAGCTAAGGTTTTGCTCGATATGACCAAGCCAACCAGTCCAATGATTTCGCTGAATCCAAGCGGGAAGGTGACGAGTGACGTAACAGCAAACATTACACCTGGAACGGATACTTTGTCAGGGGTAAAAATCACGGAATATGCCCTTGCCGGTGCCACCGTTGCCGATTGGAAGGCCTACTCGGGTCCCATCAAGGTGACCAGCGAAGGACAGACGACGGTCAGCGCCAGAACTGTGGACAACGCAGGCAATATCAGCAGCGTAAGGACAGCGGTCATCCATATCGACAAAACCGGTCCCGCAAAACCTGCGATCGTACCGTCGAAAATACTCTCGAATGCAGCCATACCTGTAGAGATTGTGCCTGCTGCAGATAGCGATCTAAGGGGGACGGAATATAAGCTGGATGGTGCGGTGACACAGAACTGGCAGACCTACAGCGGACGGTTTTCCGTTCCTGCAGTTGAAGGAGAAACGACCATCACTGCCCGCTCCTTTGACGACGTAGGTAATCTGAGCGCTGTAAGCACAGCGTCTGTCCAAATCGATACAACCAAGCCGACTAATCCAGTCATCACGACGGATCCAATCGGCAAAGCAGCAAGTGACGTTTCAGTCAGTATCACACCTGGGACGGATGCATTTTCGGGGGTAGCGAAAACAGAATACGCTTTGAGCGGCGCGGAAAATGCTGACTGGAAAGAAGTGAAAAGTCCATTCACGATCACTGCCGAAGGTGAGACGGTTGTCAGGGCTCGGACCATCGACAAAGCAGGGAATTTTAGCGACGTGATCGAGGAAATCATCCGAATCGACCGGACCAGCCCCGGCCTGCCGGAGATTCAGCCTTCCAAAATGGTATCCAATCGCGATATCCGGGTGACCATTGAACCTCCGGCCGACCAGGATACCCGACTGACAGAGTACAAGCTGGAGGGCGCCATAACCCAAGACTGGCAGCCGTACAGCAATGAGTTTGTTATTACCGCCGCCACAGAAGGGGAGACGGTAATTACCGCGCGTTCTACAGATGACGTAGGCAACGTGGGGGAAGAAACAAGCGTTACGGTTCTCGTTGATACCACCAGTCCAACGGCTCCAGCAATTGAAGTAAGCAAAGCGTCTCCAAGCCCGGAAGATGTAAGTGTCCATATCCGTCCAGGAACGGATGCCGGATCGGGCATGCACCGGACGGAGTATATTCTGTCTGGCGCAACACAATTTAAGTGGCCGGTGGATGCGACAGACGACTTTATTGTATCCGCTGAAGGAACGACCGTGATCACAGCCCGCTCCTACGATCAGGCTGGGAATGTCAGCGAGGAAGCGATCTATGAACTGACGATTGATAAATCGAAACCGGAAGTCACAGTCACTGCTGATGCCGAATACGCTCAAGATGCTATCCAGTTAAAATTTAAATTTGCAGATTCGCTTTCTGGCATCGACAAACGATATATTCAGGTTTCCGGTTCGCTTGATACACCACAGATCTGGATACCGGTCGATAGTGATACGGAGACCACAATCACAGATGAGGGCATCTGGTATGTACATGCTAGAGCAATCGATAAGGGCGGTAATGTGACAGATGCGGACCCGCTACGTGTAGTGGTAGACCGGACGGCGCCGAGCGCACCGGTGATTACGGCAACAGAGGACGATTATACTGCCGGCAATGTGGATTTCACGGTAGATGGCAGCGCGGACTCGCTCAGTTCGCTCTACTATGAGTATCAAATGGGCAATGGAGAATTTGAGAAGGGAAGCAGCGGCAGCATCACGGAAAATGGTACGGTGGTGATCTCTGCACGCGCCATTGATGCAGCAGGGAACGTGAGCGCCGTAACCAGCAAGACAGTTTACATCGATAAGCAGGGTCCTGAAATAGACATCGATCCCGATGGCCGCAGCTGGTCGGATGATGACATCCAAGCTTCCGTTTCCTTTTCAGATGCAGGATCGGGCGTCAAAGAGAGGTTTTACAAAATTACGAGTTCCCTGGACGAGCCAGCCACCTGGGATATAGCAGCCGATAATCGGGTGGGAATAACAATCCAGGATGAAGGCATTTGGTACATCCATGCCAAAGCGGTGGATCAGGTGGGGAATGAGGAGATCACCGTTTCGAAGCCGTTCCACCTGCAGGAGGAGCCGGAGGCTCCAGCTTTATCCGTTCAATCGTTAAAACAGGATGAGGCAGTCTTGGAGTGGACCTTGCCGAGTGGATCTGCTTATACGGACGGCTATCAATACACCCTATACAACCAGTCTATTGGCCAGCGTTTCACAGCTGATTATCCGGAAAATGTATTTACTGTTACGGGCCTGCAGCCGGGTACGCGATATCCGTTTGAGCTGGAAGTGAGCAATCATGTTGGAAAAGCAACCAGCAACACAGTAGAGGTTCTGACCCTACCTGCAGCTCCGCAACATATGGTTGTATCACCGGTCGAAAATGACTCCAGCCAGGTGTTGGTCAGCGCGGACCCTGTGCAGTCGGCAACTGCCTACCGCTTGAGAGCAGTTCAAGCCGATACGATGCAGGAAGTGTTCAATGAGACGGTTACGACCAGCGTGTATGCGCCGGTGCTGAACCTGCAGCCGGCTACGTTCTATGACATTTCCATATCCGCAATCAATGAGAGCGGGGAAGGCCCTACAACACACCAGTCCGTCATGTCGCTCCCGGCGTCTCCCGGGTTTACATATGTCCGGATTGGAGAGCGGGATGTCGATCTGCAGTGGGATAGCGTAACGAGCGCTACCTATTATGAACTGGAACGGGACGGAACAACAGTGTACGACGATGTGTACAACGCCTTCCATGATATCGGACTGAGTTCCGGTACCGAGTACAGCTATCGCTTGACCGCAACGAACGAGTCCGGTAGTGGGGATGAAGCGAGGCTTGATCTCATTACGCTTCCGGCCAAAGCCGAAAACTTCCGCAGCCTGGACGCAGGCGAGGATTGGATCCGGCTCGGTTGGAGACATGTACGAGGCGCAGCGGGTTACTGGCTCTCGGTTGATGGCGGTTCGCCAGCACAACTGAGTGCCGATCAGAACGAAATCACGATCCGGGACCTGCCGCCTGGCCAATCGGCTCAGTTTACGATTCAGGCGTATAACCGCAGCGGTTTAGGGGTAACAGAAGCAACTTATGCACTGACGCTCCCGCTGCAGGTGGACGAACTCCGATTCACTGAAATTGGTGAGAAGAGTGTCAAAGTGAGCTGGGATTCAGTGCCTGGCGCAACCAAGTATCAGGTAAGCATGAATGGAAAGACAATGACCGTTTCCGATACGTTTGCTGTTTTCAATGGGCTTGAAGGCGGAACGGCCTACGAAGCAAGCGTAGCCAGCGGAAATTCCTCCGGGTTTGGGAAAGAAGTGGACGCAAGCGTACTCACGCTTCCGGCAGCTCCGCAAGGCTTGAAAAGCGTGGACGCGAAGGATACGTCATTTACCTTGGCATGGACGCCTTCGAAGAGCGCGACATCATACCGGATAGAACAGGAAGGATTTGGGGATCTCGGAACTGTGACCGGGCCTGCTATTACTGTGGGTGATCTTCTTCCTGGGATTATTTATCACTTCCGCGTTTTTGCAATCAATGAAAACGGTGAGGGGAACAACAGCCGATTCACATGGCGAATGTTGCCGGGCGATATAAAGGAAGGCAGCCTTCAGGTTTCTGAGATTACGTCATCCTCTGCACAGGCTACTTGGAAAGAAGTGACCGGCGCAGACATCTATCGGGTTTATCTGGACGGACAACCTATCGTGGAAACGACAAGCCTGTTGTACGATTTAAACGGCTTAAACAGCTCTCAGACCTATGTGGTTGCTGTCGAGCCCGTCAACACCAGCGGAAGCGGAGGGATGCTTTCAGTAGCCTTTGAGACGAAACCATCCGGCGATTTCACATTACGCAGTGAACATACGACCGATTCGGCTACCTTGTATTTCGATGACGTTCAGCCGAATGATACCGTGGTCGTTTCCTTGGCTGGAAAAGAGGTATATCGTGGTATGGCCAAATCTTTTACCAAAGGAGAACTGACTGCTGGAACCAGCTACACTTTCATCGTTTGGACGGAGAATGCCGGGGGGATGAAATCTGCATCGAAAGAACTCACCGTGCAGACTGACGCGAGAGTATCTGGCGGGTCCGGTGGGGGTGGTGGAGGCGGCCAAACCGCAGTCATTGAGGAACCGAGTTTCACGATTCAAATACCAGCAGAGCCACAAACTCCTGTTGCTGAGATTGACAACGTCACAGGAGCATCCAAAGATATAATATTCAAAGATATTGATAGAACCTTTAGCCGGGAGAAAATCACCTTCTTGGCTAAGAAAGGCGTAATTGAAGGCACCGCAGCAACGACATTTGAGCCTAACCGGGCGGTTACACGCGCTGAGTTTACTGCCATGATGGTTCGGGCATTGGAGCTTCCGGAAGCATCCGAAACGGTACTGTCTTTTAAAGACATCGACTCAGAAGCATGGTACATTCCTGAGCTGGGGACGGCCATTGCTCATATCGTTGCCCGAGGTTTCAGTAAGGATATATTTGCTCCTAGTGCTGTGATTAACCGGGAACAGGCCAGTAAAATGATCGGTAACACCTTGCGGGATTTACCGCAGGAAGCAATTAGCAATGTGTATAAGGATGAGAATGGAATTTCTTTATGGGCCAAGGGAGAGGTCATGGGGCTGACCCAGGAATCACTGGTTCAAGGGTACCCTGATGGAACTTTCCGTCCGAAAAACCATGTTACTCGCGCTGAGGCAGCTGAAATGATCTACAATATGCTGCAAAAGCTTTGAAGAAGTATGGTGGTGCCGTATGGATTGGAAAAATTGGTCTTGGAGCATGCCCTTGATTAACCAGGAGATGAGGAAGATACGGGAAGATTATATTAAGCAAATGGGCCAGGATGAATGTAACAATCATGCAAAAGCAATAAACGAACAGTTTAAAATGTTGATGGCAGGAGTCCGCAAATAGCGGACTTCTTTTGCTACAAGAAAACATCAGTTAATCTATTCAGGTTATTCTTCATCAACATCTCTTGTGTAGTCGGATTAAACTCCGAAAAGACCTGCCGAGCACATAGCGGAATTGGTTCGTTTCATTGATCACGAATACGGCCGCTTGGAAACATACAGGCGCCTTTTAGGTCATACTGGACTTAAAGTAAGCAGTTTTGTATTAGGTACATGGCAAGTAACAGAAGCTCAGTGGATTAGTGAACGTAAAAATGTAGCACGTTTTATTTCTGAGCAATCCCCCTATTCAATTTTAAACCGAAGCATTGAATTCG
This sequence comes from Paenibacillus enshidis, assembly GCF_042136365.1. Taxonomy (NCBI): domain Bacteria; kingdom Bacillati; phylum Bacillota; class Bacilli; order Caryophanales; family Paenibacillaceae; genus Paenibacillus; species Paenibacillus enshidis. Next base: position 118,542 of record NZ_JBHHMI010000012.1, read on the forward strand.
ATTTGCTTGCTGCCACAGCAAAATACGGAATAGGCGTTTTGGTGTGGAGCCCACTTTCAGGTGGTCTATTAACTGGTAAATATCGATTTGGAGAAGCGTATTCTGCCGACTCAAGAGCAGCCACTTTTGCGGGAAGTTTAAAATCTGTTGTGGACCCTAACCGGGAAGAAAACCGGCCGAAGTTCGAAGCCATTGCAAAACTTCAGACACTTGCAGATGAAGCGGGGCTAACTTTACCTCATCTTGCCATGGCATTTACACAATCCCACCCAGCCATAACTTCTGCAATTATTGGGGCTAGAACGATCGAGCAGCTAAGGGAAACTCTTAAAGGTAGTATTACTCGATTAAGCAATGATGTACTTGATGCGATAGATACGATTGTTCCACCCGGTGTGACCCTTGATGCGATGGAAAAAGGGTGGACTCCTGATTGGTTAGAATCAGACAAGCGAAGAATCAAAGGGTAAAGTAAACATATTAGGAGGCAGGTCAGGTAGCTGAGGAAGGGTATAGAGGCTTCTTGCGTGGCGATACCATCATCATACCAGGGGCTCGCAACCGACTGATGACCTTCATTCCGCGATTACTGCCACGCAAATCAAATGGGTGACCCGTAAATCCAGCATCCGAATATGAAGAATAATTGTGTTTTATCAAGGGAAAGATGTAATTGGTCCTAAAAAATGAATAAGTTTAAAGTCTGAGAAGAGAAGTTTTTGATAAAAAATACTTTACCGATCATTCTAGAAATGTTATGATTAGTGCGGGTTAGATTTAAACGTATTTATATCACCTTAATAGAATGATCGTTCTTAAAAGATTGTTCTCATTTTTCGAAAGGGAGCGAGTTGTATGAAGTATACAGTTATTACAGGAGCAAGTTCAGGAATCGGTTATGAGACAGCATTGGCGTTTGCGGCTAAGGGTAAAAACCTGATTATTGTTGCCAGAAGATTGGACAAGTTAGAAGAGCTTAAATCAAAAATTCAAGAAGTAAATTCTAATTTAGACGTTGTTATTGTTACTAGTGACCTTTCGGTTACTGATCAGGCGTACAATTTATATAAGGATTTGAAGAAATATCAAATCGAGACATGGATTAATAATGCGGGGCTTGGAGAAGGCTCCTTTATTGCTGATCAGAAGCTGGAAAAAGTAGAGACCATGCTACGTGTTAACATCGAATCCTTGACCATTCTTTCCACACTATACGTGAGAGACTATGCTGATGTAGAAGGTACTCAGTTGATTAACGTATCCTCAGCACTCGGATATGCTATCGCTGTTGGCAGTGTTGCTTATTCAGCATCGAAATATTACGTTAGTGCATTTACTGAAGGGCTTGCCAAGGAACTGGAACTGAAAAGTGCAAAGCTAAAGGCGAAAATTTTAGCACCAGCCATCACGGAAACCGAATTTGTGAAAAAATCAATTGATGTTGAAGATTATGATTACAAAGCCAGTATGCCGAAGTATCATACTGCCAAGGAAATGGCGGGTTTTATGGTTGACCTTTACGACAGTAACGAAGTGTTAGGAATTGTAGACCAGAACTATAATTTCAATTTGAGAGGACAGATCTATCCGGTAATTTCAGAATTTTAAATCCACTTGTACGTCCGTGCATCTCATTTAAATAGGAGGAATGAATATGGAAAAATTATGGAGTAAAACAAAAGTTGGAAACATGGAATTGCCTCATCGACTAGCGATGGCGCCAATGACTCGTAGTAGAGCACAGGCAGATGGTACACCAGGAGAGTTGGCTGCACTTTATTATACTCAACGCGCATCCCTGGGACTTCTTATTACGGAAGGTGCACAACCTTCAGATGATGGTCAAGGTTACTTAATGACACCTGGGATCTATACGGAAAAGCATATTGAAGGGTGGAAAAAGGTTACCAATGCCGTGCATGAAGCAGGCGGGTACATCTATATCCAATTAATGCATGCCGGTCGTGTGTCGCACCCTGACAATACACCACATCATCGGCAGCCGGTTGCACCATCTGCAATTGCACCAGGAATAGAAACGTTTACGGCAACAGGCATGCAGGATGTCCCTGTACCACGCGAGTTGAGTAAGGAAGAGATTCAAACGACCATTGCAGATTATCGTAAAGCTGCGGCTGCAGCTATTGCAGCAGGGGCTGATGGTGTTGAAATTCATGGAGCAAATGGTTATCTAATCAATCAATTTATTGGAGAAAATTCAAACACGCGGACTGATGAGTATGGTGGTTCTATAGAAAATCGCGCTCGCTTTGCGATTGAAGTAGCCAAAGCTGTCGTTGATGAGATTGGCCCAGAGAGAACTGGCTTCCGCATTTCTCCAGGGACGCCTCTTGGCGGAATTCAAGATGGTGAACAAGGGCCAGAGCTTTACCGTTACTTGACGAAAGAATTAGCTAAATTGAATTTGGCTTATCTTCACGTCATGCACCTTGGAAATGATGAATTACTTCAAGACATTCGTTCCTTATGGACGAATCCGTTATTAGTCAATCGCGCTGGACGGACACTAGAAAATATCAGCGTTGATATCGATAGTGGTCTTGCTGATCTGGCACCTGTTGGGGTATGGTCATTAGCTAATCCGGATTTTGTGGAGCGGCTTAAAGCAGGCGCTCCATTAAATGAAGCAGATCCTGCAACATTTTATGGCGGTGGAAGCAAGGGATATACGGATTATCCTACATTGAAAGAATTAGAACATCAGAAGGGGTAAGTAATTGCTCAAAAATGGCGTACAACTGAAAAATTGTACGCCATAAATGTATTTGAGAATGAATGACTTGAGGAAAACAACGTTTTAGGAGAAACCCTATTTATATTTGTATCGTTTCTTGGATCAGCCTAAAGATCAGTTCTTGACGCATGAATTGTACTGTACTGGCAAGCATTTTCTGCATTGAGGTACTCCAGGTCAACCTAGACCCTAATGCTGCTTCATTATTTAAGTGTCGAAACACCAACTCCAGCTACCAAGTTTCGGGAAAATGTTTTGTCAAGCACTGGTTTTTGTGCATTGATCCATCTGCACCCTAAGCATGCTTTGCATTCATGAAAACGATGAAGGCAACTCAACGGAAGGAAGTTGATTAATAACTTGAGTGTTGCAAATTCATTCGAGTAAGGTAGAAAATGGACAGACTTGTAGCGAGATACGATTTTTAGCCT
>NZ_JBHHMI010000013.1:0-121371 GCF_042136365.1 Paenibacillus enshidis
ATAAAGGTTATCCCTGTATCAGCTGATTTAAACTCTTGGCAGTAAACCAATTACACTAAAGTTGAAACACTCCCCAATAAATTAACCATTATTCTGAGCTTAGATCTGCAGATCCGTCTGCATTTGTATGCTCCCTGGAATTAAAGGGAAGCACCCTCGAAACATGAGTAATGTCCTTAATTCGGACCCATTCCGTAGCTGAGTCCGAAATGATTTTGACAAGTGACTCATTGTCCGCCATTCTCACTTTGCCGAAACGGCGGGAACCATCACTCTCACGTATGGTTACATATTCATCGTTTTCTGCAGCCTGCCGCAGTTCTCTCTTTATATTCATCGGCTTCTCCTTGAAAAGTAATTGGTTTACGAATCAAAAAAGGAGTATTTATGCAAAGGCGTAAATACTCCTTAATGTCACGAAATAGCCTTAATGTTCCTGCACTTCGGAAATGCACTGCACCCGTAGAACTCCCCTTTTGAGCCTTTTCTTAGAACCATAGGGCTTCCGCAACGGCTGCACGCTTGAGCTTGCGTAGGATTCTCCTGAATGATCTTTTTCGGAGAAGGGACCGCACCTGGATTCATTTTCAAAATCATTTCAACAAGCTCATCGCGTCCAATTAACCGAACGCTATTTGACTTGGCCAAATTACGTGCAGCTTCGGTGTAATTGCGATTGGATAATACCCAAGCTTCTGACGCTCCGTAGTAGTTCTGCGAGCTATGTGCCTGTTGAACGGCTTCAATTCCGACACTCTTACTGTACCGTTTAGCTTGTACGACGATCTTTTTCCCTGCCTTCTCAAGCACTAAATCAGCCCCGTAGTCCCCGGCCGCACGAGTCACTTTGACTGATTATCCCTGCGATTTGAACAAGTGGCCAAGATAATGCTCGAATTGTCGTCCATCCATTTTATCGATATCAGCGATCCCCGACTTTTTTAGACGTTCGACATGCTTTTGCTGCCTTACGATCATGACGCCAATACCTTTAGTACTCTAATCTCAGTTTCCTTACTCAAGTTATCTCACTCTCCTTTTTATGGAGCGGCTGCTGTCTTCATCCGATTTTAAGTACAGCAATGCTCTAATCGGTTGTGGAAAAATGGATCATTTTTCCAAGATGCTACTTTATTTTTCAGATCACGAAGACTAAACTTCGGTGCGTCGAGCCCGTTGTCCAGAAGTAACTCATTATCTGAAACAAATACAACAGCCACATCCTCGTGAGTAACAAGAAAACCTCCATCAACGCACTCCACGGACTGATTGCTCAATTTTTCCACTCCTAACTATCATGATTTTTGAATTATCATTTTTTCCCGAATTTAAGCCCTGCCTCAAATACTTCTTTTGGACTCATTCCTGGTTCGATAAATGGATGTTCAACTCCAAACCATTGCCTTATCCTTGCTGCTTCCTCTGGCGAGTAATACCCGCTGATGTAACCAATATTATTATCAGCATCAAGGTTTTCAGCTCTATACAAAGCCATAAACTGCTTGGCCTCTTCTTCCGTTTCGCAGGCGTTAATACCTGAATCCATTAAATCTCCTACTGTTACTAACTCCTTATCCTTCCAAATCATTTATCATCCCTCCAATTGACAATCTGTCTTATATATAAATATCGGTTGAATCAGTAGACATCTGAACAAAGTCATAAATCCTCAACAAAACTAACACTTTTTTTGGCCAACTCATTAAGAAATGTATGGCGCAAATCATACGGACGTAACGGAGAAATCTTTCTACGCTCATCTTTTTGCTCAGCATCATGCCATTTACCAATCTCCTCAAGGATTCCATTGATTCTACGTGGATGTATTCGTCCGTCAGGCTTCCTCTTGGGCTGCGTGATAACACTCAAGAACAAAGCCTTTGTCTCTCTTGTTTCGTCAAGCGGACGTTCATGCTGCAGGTAATCGGACAAAGCGTTACGGGCATCTGCAGACAGGTATACAGTACCCTCGGTTTTTCCTTTTCCGCGCACCTTAACGATCCTGGCCCCGCGAGCTGTCGGCAAAAGGTCGGGGGCATTAGGTACCAGTTGATCCAAGTCAATGTTGACCAACTCTTCACGTCGGAGACCGGTTGAAAGTAATACGTATACCATGGCTCGGTCCCTCAGCGGCCGGGCATAGGATTTTAATTTACTCCGCTCTTCCAACCTATTACGATCCTGTTTTAAATGAAACCTTTCTAGTCGGTCACAGATATTTTTGAGTGACAAAATCTGCTGCGGAGTGAGAGTCCTGGGTTCAGGATCTGGAAGCATAATGTGTCGTATGGCCGTCTGCAGTTCTGAGGCTGCCTGCACAGCTACGTCTCTGGAGGATAGCAGCATTGCGCCGGGTCATCCCACCAGCTGCGACGCTTTGGGAGAACCTATCAACGAATTGACGTACGATGACATCCTTGACTACGAAAAACGAATGAGCGAATAACCCAGGCTTTTACTTTGGAAGAGTGCTGATGCTACCGGCATTTAGGCGGCGAAGAGCGCCGCCTAAATGCCGGTACGCCCCGCTGCCAGGTTAGTCCGCCCGATAACGAGAGCGCCTACGCCGTGGCGAGCGCCCGGGCTTAGGCGCACTACGTCTCTATGCGTCGCTTCACACCTGGCACCATTCTTGAAATATACTAATAACAACCGTATTGGTTTAAAGGTGCTTGGAAGGCAACCAACAAAACATAGCACATAAATCCACTCCTGTGCTATGTTTTGTTGGCGAACTATGGTAAAATAGGGGTGCGGAACCATCCCAACGGCGCGGGAGGATCGGACTGCAGCCGGAAGGAGCCTACGCCACGAAGCTGCAGCCGGGGCCAACGGGGCACGCTCCGCGATCGGCTAATGAGACCATCCAGAAATATCGTACCTATGGCCCGAGCCTCGCCAGATGATCAATTACTTGTCCAACTCGCGGACAATAACTTTGGCCACACGAAGTAGGAGTTCCTCCCTCTCGGTCATCGTATTACCTGAGAGTTGCTCTTTCAGCCATTTTATTTCATTACGGAGATCGGCAATTTCCTGATGCTTGTCCAAATCAATTCTATGAAGACGATCATTTTCTTTAAGCAGACGTTCATAATATTCTTCCAGCGTCTTCACCTTCCACGCAACCTATTACTTGGTTGTCTTTTTTGATTTGGCCATAGCTGTCAACTCTCCCACTTTAAGTGCCTAAAAACTCCAGTTACGTCACGCTTATAGCCCAAAATCTTAGCAAAACTCTCTGTCACTTTAATTTTTTTAGTATCATTGCATAGTTTACATCCAGGTGTCTCATCTCCAAAACAGTTATAGCAATCAACCTCCACTTTCGCGTCCTACAAATTGTATTTCCTTCCTCTAGTTAAAAAATCATCCATGTAATAACCCTCCATTTTTGGTTTTATGTCCAGCTAATCGACTCCACCGCTGCCTCCAAATCCTCGACGCCAGGAGGTCGTAAAATCTCCATCACGGCCGTATTGGACTGAAGCTAGCCATCTCCGAGCTTCAAGAACTTATAGTGATTGAATTGACCATCTTTCCTCAGTTGATTAATCCGCTGACGAAGAGAATGCTCAGTTCTACCAACATCAAGAGATAGCGTCTTGACATTGCCTCTTGAATAATGCTTGCAGATATATGCTAGTTCTGCAATCGAATAGGATTTACCTTGGTTGGGATGATAATCTGGATGATACTTCATCCGTCCCCATCGATCGTACTTGATTTCCGTTCCCCCGCCCTGCACGTCATCTACATTCATCTAGAACACTTCCTCTACACCAGGTTCCTTAGAAACTCCTGTCACGGCCGCTTATAGCCCAAAATCTTAGCAAAACTCTCATTGTATTTTTTCAAGCGAGTCAATACGGTAATAAGCAGATACGACCCAGAGCAACCTTGGATAATTTGTCACAACCAGGTCATGACCGAACGTATGCCTAAGAGCATGGCAGCTCAGGTGCTCCTTCGATAGAAGGTACGTTCAGTGGCGATGCTCTCTTATGGCTGCAACCAGTCTTTATCTGGTCTCGCAATCTGGCGGGCATTATTATAAGCCATATCCAATGTCAATATGGTTGAGGCTCGATAAAAACCATCCATTTTCTCAATAGTTAGAGCAATATCAGCTTTGTTAGGATTGGCAAGGCAAATGGGTAAAAGCAATTGCATCCTCCCCCTGTAATATTGAGGAATTGCAATTTTGTAACTCCGTCTAACCCTCATTTTGGCATTATCTAAAGCCCCTTTAAATGTTGTCTGTACCATATATAAATCCATAGTCCGAAAGGGTTCGGGGAATCTTTCTTTATTCTCTTCTATAATATGTTCAACGTTAGCCCTGATCTCCAAGCGCGTATCAAAGACAAGATCGTTTGGATCCTCAAAATAATGGGCCATTTCAGGCAATACTGGGAATATATTAAGGCAATAATCGCCTTTCCGTGCCCATTGTGTGAAAAACCATGGCTCAAGGTCTTTATTTCGATTTTTTGCGAAGAAAGCATAAATCGGTTCCTGGTTCTTAGTCATTAAACCAGTATCAAAGCAGGCATACTTACCGTCATCTGTTATTGATATTTTCTCTTCCTCAGCTAATTTTTTATATGTATATTTGATGTAATTAGAAAGCACTGGAAGGTCATATTCATATTCAGTATATTTGTAATCCCAATCCTCTTTCTCTGCAAAGTCAGCCAGATTCTGAAGATGGCTCTCATATTTATAAAAGAATGCAAAATCGGTTAATTGCTCTGGAAAAGACATTAAGCTCACTCCCGTGAAAAAGTTTTAAATTTGACATTTATGAGATGGATTCCAATAATTTCCGGATAGATATTACGAACAACCCCATAAAAAATTATCTTCTGCGAGATCCACTTTCAAGCCTCTTTCTTCTGTATTAAGTCCAACCGACTATCAAGGATACCAAGAGCCGCAAGGAGCAAATTTCGCCAGCTTCGGGTTCATTTCAGACCTGAAGCGCACTTTCGACGCTTAATAATATCTTCAGGAGTCTCGTTCTTGGAGATTAACGAAAAGCCCTTCTGTTTCCTCGTCGTCCGCGTCGCCTGCAGATCGAACAAAGGAAAGGATCGCTTCTGGTCAGCATAGTAAACGCTGGCGACTGGATCTCCATTAGGAACGCGTCCCATGTACTTAAGTTCATTTTTGGTGAATAATAAGTCGGGGACGTTGTCAGGTAAATACTGCTGGAGGTTATCATATTTTTCGTATAATCGCTTTAGTGTAAGAGCAGGTTCGTCGGCAACAAGATCATTAAGATCGACACGGCCTTTGCGGTTGTCATCCAAAAAGCGGACAGAAGCATCAATAGCATGACCATGTTTATCCCGATAGAAGTTAGTAACAACACAATTTCGTCCGCGATGCTTAAGTTTTAAAGGGTTATCTGGATGAACCCAATATGTGCGGCCAATCTCGATATTTGTAACACGAACGATTCCATGATTACAGTAGGTAATGATTATTTTATTCGGGTTAATTTCAAGCACATCATAGGTTCTCATTAAATTTCCACTCCGTCCTATTACGGTTTGTCTTTTTTGATTTGGACATAGCTGTAAATTCCCCCATTTTTCATATCACTCCAACTTGCCGGAACATCGTTGCCAACAAGCTTAATTGTCCTGTTGTCCGTTCGCTGCACTTCTCATCTTTATTGCGCCAGCATACCAGCCCATCAACTGATCTACATGCACCCATTCCTCTTGATCGTTATCAAACCATTCAATTCTATATTCATCGTCATCATGCTCATGAATGTAGAATTCTCGCATTTTCCCATCACAAAAAGCAGGATATGTATAATTATCTTCAAATTCCATTCAAGTAACCCCCCGTAAGAATCGGCTATACAGCCTATTCATGATTTTTCCTTGCATGCCGTTGCTCCTCCGGAATGCCCCGTTCCTGCGGATCAACTTTATTCAGAACGTCCTTTATCTTTTTCAGCTTGTCAGCTCCATCTGTTTCAGAGATAACCTTAAATAGAATTTCTCTATGCAGCGTCGGCTTAATTGAATGACCACTATTTAATGAAGGAAAAGACTCTGGACCCCCATATTGGTGCCGCCCGCTACCACCTCGGTCTTCTGGATTCTGGTTTCCGAATTCGTTACGTTGAACAGGAAGGATCTTGGAAACAATTTCGGATGGAGGTCTCAACTACGCTCTTGAATCCGTTCAGGCAGCCTGCTGGTGAATATCGTCGCAGCTCCGCACTGATCGGCAACTCCCGGTCCTTATCTCCTTTCCCCCGAATATAGGCCGTACCCTTACGCTCGCTCATCGATATGTCCGTGAGCTCCAGATCGCAAACCTCGTGGACGCGGAGCCCAAGTCGCAAAAAGGTCAGGATGATGGCGTTGTCCCGTTTGCTCCCCCGGTTCCTTACGTCCCTCAGCAGTGCATTCTGCTCATTACGGGTCAACCACTTCGGAAGACGACGAGGTACTGGCGGCTTCTTGACCGTTCCGACCGGATTGTCTGGTATGTATCCTTTATCGGCAAAAAAACGAAAAATCGCATTCAGATGGACGAACGTCAAATTATTCGTTGCCGGTGAGGCTGGTTTTCCCTCTCTCCCGCCAGCTACCAATAAATTCCTTTTAAAGTCTGCTATATCTTTTTGGGTGGCATAAATTGGATTGTTCTCCTCCTGGTTCGAATTTGCAGCTTGAAACCATTTCTCAAACCGATTCCAGCTAGACTGGTAACTTTTTCTTGTTGCAAGGACGAGGCCTCTTTCTTCTAGATGTTGTTGAAATTCATGAAACATTTGTGACCCCTCTCAATTGAAAATAGATAACACGACGAAAAAAGTCGGGCTTATGAAACGGTGGAATGCGGCTTCCACGATTCCATTATATCACATTTAAACCACCGTTTAATGTGATCTGGCACCGGATCTGCTCGTATACTGGGCACATCACACACCTTTCCCTGCGGCATTTACCTTGAGTGTATCATAAAGAGAAGTCATACCTTGTCACCGAACAAAAATTCACATGACATCCCATTTTCTTATCCACCGTAATACTTCTACCCTGTTCGTTTGAATCGAAATCAAGTAGAATTATGAGGCTATCACCCGAAATTGTTCTATAGAGAGGATGAATATGTAGATGGATAATAAGGCAGAAAATACGAGACATCATGAATGTGATCAAATAATAAACTTCAACAAGAAATATAGAGAAAACAAACCATCCAGTTATGCTAAACCTGAAGACGACAAGGTTTATATAATGAAAGATTCTATTGGACCATGGGAGTTGTGTTTCAGTTACCCTGTTGATGAATACGACTGTGAGGATGTTGATTCAGTTGAAATCTTACACTGTCCTTATTGTGGAGAAAAATTGATATAAAATACAAGCAGCTGCAAAACGACGTCTAGGAGTCCAGGCACCAAAAACGGTTCTTTGAATCCTCGCAAAGGATACATGCGTTATCTGCAAGCCGCTATATTTTACGGCAATTTATCTGCTGACCAGCTTCCTGAATCTGCCCAAGTCTGCATGGAGGATCACGCGACCGGTCGTCAAAGCTTTCGGTACGCCACGGGGATTGTTTGACAGGGGGAGATCGGCCGGAACCTGTCCGCCACATACCGTGGTTGGATTCATGTACGTCGTACTCAGGGTCGGAGGCATATTAAGATGCTGGAGATGCTGCGGCAGTCAAAAGTTATTGTTCAAATTGCACGAATCCCCAGCCGCCCAAGTTACGACAAGCATATAATGTTATGGGGAGCAGTCAACTAATCAAAAAACCACCGCTGTTGGCGCAATACCTGACATCGGTGGCTTCATGTCTGGGAGTCAACAACTCATGATTCAATTCACGAGCTTGTCTCTGCCCACTTCGTAGAATCGGGTGTGAGTGCCTGTAGGGACAATTGGTTTTATTTCCTTGTTGCATCGAACTATACATTCGAAACCAACACCACTAATCCAAAATCGCAATAAATATCCAGGTCACTATCATAATTGAGTAAATCATCAAAAAGGTAAGCAAAAAGTCTCTTCTCTGATCCCAAAGCCATTCACAGAACTTTCTCATAGGGCTAAACGCCACCTCCTAATCGTCCTCTGCTTAAGTCCAGCTGATCGACTCCACCGCTGCCTCCAAATCCTCGACGCCTGGCGTGGTGTAGATCATGGTCATCGCGATGTTCGGCGTCCCGTCCTCCTTATAGTGGCCCATTAGCATGGCCACCTGCTGCAGATCCGTTTTGGCCACAACCAAATCAGCCGCATTGGTGGGAGCCGTGGAATAACTAGTTGTCCAAACCAGAAACGGATTGCGGATGTTAACTGGCTAAGAATCCAACGACTTTTAGCCGTGTTGGGCTCAATCTTTGTATTTCTTAGGATTCTCTTGATCTCTATATAAAATCCATGTTTTTCCTTTTTTGATAGCTAATCCCTTTTCTTCCAATTTGTTATGACAAAGGTCTTTTATTGTTGATGGGGCAAGTCCCCACAGTTCTGATGCCTCTTGAACATCCATAATGTGATCCAATGGGTTGTACTTTTTTTCTTTCACCCTTTCCACCTACCTATAAAAAATGACAATATAAGAGTAAGCGAATACGCTAATATTGTCCATACTATTTAGGTGGTGAAGGGATTCAGTATGCCTTAGATTAGGCATGTTGATAGGGCCTGCCGACATAGCTTGATCCTGAACTCTTTCAGGCAGGCAGCAGCGTTAAAACGAGGTTAATAATCAACGCTGTTATCTGCTTTACTTTTGCGAACTGTGTCATACCACGCTCTCCCCTACCCGATCCGCCAGAATAGTATCAACGCGCACTTTGAAGTCTTCGGGGTAAGCATCGTGGCAATTTTCTATATCCTCTACGTCGTTAAATAGGCGATAAGTCAGATCGTAAGTAAGGCCCTCTCGCTTATAGAACTTTATATCAATCGCCTTTGCCTGTACCTCCAGAGAGGCGGCAGGATCAGAAGATGGGTGCCACTCCGTCACCTTACGCCGAAACTCATTTGTTGCCCCATCAACCCATACAAGCCTTTTACCATCCCATGCATTTACCCAACCCATCAGATCCGCAATAGCAAAGTCTAGCTTTTCATCCATCATGTCCTGTGGTTTATTCATGATTGTTCTTCCTCCCCCTCAATCCGAACAAAGTCTTCAATACATCCGTCCTCGTCATACCGAAGTTCGATTACATATTCATCGTCAATCAGATGCAAACGCGCCGAAACCTCGTCCAACTCAAGCACACATCCCAAATCATCTGTGTAACAATCATCGCCATATAGATTTTGCAGAAATTCTGTTTGCTCCTTGTCATTTTCTCTGGCAATTGCATATTTCTTATCCATGTATATCCCTCCCTGTTAAGGCCCTAGAAGCCCTTATTCGGCCCCCGCTACGCTGGGTTGTTCGGTCGATCCGGGGGCCTGTCGGCCAATCAACGTAATACTGTCCACTTCGAACCCAATTCCAAAGTACAGCACCGCATCCCTTACAAAATCCTCATTCTTCAAATACTGTTTATTCCGCCATTCTTCTACTACTGGCCTTTTCCCCTTCTTGAGGAAGTCAGAGGCAACACGCATTTTGAGTATCTTGGAGCAATCCCCGATCATGCTGTTAAAGACAAGCTTTTTTTCAAACATTAGTTGTATCGGGTTCATGCCGGAACTGTGTATTAACATTGGCAACTGCAGTTTGTCCGATGATTCATTGATAAACCGGTATAAGTCCTCGTTCTCCCACAGAGTGTCAGTGAAGTATAGAATAATGTCGTCCTCTGGATACTTGGTCTTTACATAATCAGCAGTTGCCAGACTCGCCTTTCCGCCGCTGAAGAAGATTATCCGGTTCATCCTGTATCCGTCCTTTCCCTCAAAATAATTGCATCTGCCCCACCTGACCGGCAGCAACCGGATTGATCCAGAGGACTTCTGTCCGGCTTTGGCCCGTTTCAATGACCTGCTGCCGTTCTTCCCGTCTCCAGCCTTTTTTTGTTCTTCCAGACCGGATCAAACAAGGCGTGACACTGCTTTTTTAGCTCACGCAGCTCACGATTGGCCAGACGACCCAGCGGAATATCCGTCCCATCATGCACACCGACATAGGCGTGCATTCTCTACATTTATAACAGCGGCCATTGCCGTATTCTCTACCATAGATCGCAGCGTTGCTGGTATGACGATGCTGCTGCAATAAGGGCAATTGGTTGGGATTGGGTATTCATTTATCATTTCTTCCTACGCCTCTTCTCCCCAATTTTCTTGATAATGTCTGCCATAATAATACCGGTCCTTGTAAATTCAGCATTTTTCTGAATCAGACCGTTCTTGTTCATGATTGCAAGCTGCCCCCGGGTAACCAGTATCAAATTGTCTGGATCAAAATTGCGGCGGTTCCCGTCGCCGAAGATAACAGCATGTCCTTTAGGAACGGAGCAGCCCTGGTGCTGCTCCCATACAATTAAATGCTTCCCTCGCCATTTGTTCGGATCGGCTACCTTTATATCAACGTAGTCATCACCATTAACTCTTTCGGACCCCACAGGTACGTAATTATGCGGCTTGCGGCCCTTCTTGAATTGTGTTTCCACGCCACCCTGACTAAGGCCCTTCTTCCCCTTGTTGGCTGGAACGTGCCCAGACTCAAATCTGCCAGTTAACCCGCTGCTAATCCTATGGTTAGCCTTAAAGCATTTGATCTTCTCTACAGATAAATTCAAACCGAAACGTGCGTTGAATAATTCCGTCAGTTCTGCATTCCCTTTACCAGCAGCGTTGTTCTTTATGAAATCCCGTTGTTCAGGGGTGTACCGAAGAACCATTATCAGCCCTCCAGCATCTTTGGCAAGCTGGTATCAACATTCATCTTGTCATTCCCGAGCCTCGTAGCTTCCAAAACCAGCGACCCATTTGCGATGATTTGAGAAGCCACACTAGTCACGGCTTTAGCCCTTGTGATTTCCTCGGCCAATTTGTCGCCGCTCAGTTCTTCATCACTCAGTCGCTCCAATTGAGCGAATAAATGATTGTTCAGATCCCCTAAAGTGTTTCGCATGTTCATACCCCCACCGATTTGTAATCTGCTACTTCCGTATCTTCCATCGTGATCATAGCCATACCATCCCAGCATTCACGATCTCCTAAAGTTCTATGAAATTAAGTCACCGACAACACATTTATCAGGATTCTTCCGTTTAGCCAATCGTCTTTTCGCTGTCGGCGTCGTCAACCATCGGATGTAGTCCGCCTGTACTCCCAACTTTGCAGCACATTCCTCAGCGGTTCCGATTGCTAGCATCTCTTCTCCCTTATACACTGCGTACTCCCTCATTCCATAACCTCCCGGTAACTATCTAAGAACGGAGTGTCACTTTATCATGGTGAGTTAGAAGTCTAAGTAGTACAAAATAATTGAACTCTTCGATAAAGTACATGTAAATCCTTACTTTATATTGATTGTCGTATCTATATCCATTAGTTAGTAGATTCCCTTTTACCTGATTAAAATACGCCCAAACAGCACTGTCATCTGGCGTATAGGGGATGATTTGTTTAGTGTATAAATGAGTTGTAGTGACTTGATTATTTCGAAGTGAGCAAAGTGTTTCTATCCAATCTAGGAAAGAAATTTTTGGCACCACAGCTTGTATGCTAAATTCTCGCGAAACATCAACAACTTCACGATCTCCATAGTCGTCAAGTTCAGATCCATATTCATAATTAAATGTTTCCATTGTGAAAGTTACTTTTACTCCCTCATTAAGAGGAGGAAGCAAATACAGTTTGGTGTTTTCCATGCTTTAGTCACCTTTCTTTTTCTGTCAGTTGAACATGACGAAATTTTTGACCTGTTTCATAGCAAAATGCGTTACCTACGAGTTTTAAAACCCAATGGCTTGCTATGCGATTTAGGAATCGGCTTTCCTACAATTTTCGCCAAATCTTCTGGTGGCAGTTTGTATTCTTTAATCACTCCCTGGCCGGTTTGCTTAGTTTCGTTAGATCGCCTTGGTACCGATCTCCCCAAGATAGCCACCTCCCCAATAAATAAGCGATATCGCTTATTTTTATTATAAAACAAGCGATATCGCTTGTCTATGAATTCACTTATATTCATTCATCCTCCACATCCAGACAATCAAAAAGGCCATGTATGAACATGACCTCTTTGAATTAGATTGCAACTTTATGTGCTACCGTTAACATTTCGAGATGGATTTCATCTGCAAATGGCTCCTCTTTATGCTTCAAAAGCAGGTCTGCAGCAGCAATTTTTGATTCACCTTGTGTAGATCCGGAAGCGCTCAGTCTTAGTCCAGGCAAGTAACATGAATATCTACCTGTTTCTGAGCTCTGCTCGATCAAGCAGGTATAGGACTTACCATCAACCTGAATCTTGTCAAACGAATAGGTCTCGATTGCAGCTCCATTGGCCAATTCCAGTTCGATGAGGTCTTTAATGGTCTCACGGGCATCATCAATATCAAATCCTACAACACCAAGTTTCAGAGCAGGTACATAGCAAGAGCAGTCTTTATTGGTCTCAAACATTAATTGAAGTTTCATAAACAAAATCCCCCTTATAGTTAGCCATAATGGCATATTGGTCCACCCAGAGAAGGAAATGATTCACAAATTGAATCATTTCCTTCTCTTCATGTCCAAGTTAAGCAGCTGTAACCTTTGAAACCCAGTCACTACTTTGAAAATCAACGGCTGTTATCCTCCCAGCCTTTCCATCGATTAAAAACAGTGCTGACATACTTTCAGTATGGCCGCTATACATATCTTTCCTAGTTTCAATCCATTCCTCCTGGAACTGGTTCACTTCCTCGACTGGGAATGAATGAGTACCACAATCGTACACATACCAGAAGACGATTTGATGCATTTTCAGCATGTTAAGGTCATGCTGTAGGTCCCTTTTGAATTTTTCATCAGTAACAATACAACCCATGATTCTTTTCATTCTTTCTTCCATGTTCATAACGAATTCATCCTTTCATTTTGATTAGAAATAAAAAAAGCCATGAAAACACAAAAAACACCTAATTGGTGTTTGTTTCCATAGCAAATAAGCTTATATAAGTTTATTATGGCTCAATCAGCCAACATTGATCTTCGGTGCGTCCTTTAATTTGGAGCTCACGAAGAAAATCAATAAATCATTAATAATTTATTTTTACCATAGCTTCTGACATTAGTCAATACAAAAAATGCCAAGGATTCACAAGGAATCCTTGACAAATATTTAATTTTCGACATAAACGGGTCTACTATTTCCAAGCTGAGCATTGAAATTAATTTGATGTATCAAGATTGAATTACTCGCAAACAGCTCATTTAGAATGACCGAGATTTGTAGTGCAGCCATCTCATTGGATATCATGCGTTGCGGTTGATTCGGCTCGATCCCGCAATTATGGGACGGGGGAATTGAATCTTTCTCCCATACTGGATACAGTTCCAGTACGGGATCAAGTAAAACCTTATCCTCATATTTAAGACCTACAACGACTTGCCCAGAATAGCCGCTGCTCTGATGCAACTCTTTCTCTTCGGAAGACCACCTATACGCGGGACTTTCGGGTCCCCAAACTCCTTCAATGCCGGCATCGATGTATATCAATCCCGAAGACTTCTTGAAGTATTCATTCATGACTTGGCGCGAATAATTATTATCCACGCAGCCGATCAACACGTCCTGAACGTATTGATCGTAACCCCAGCTATACTCTTTACGAGCAAACAGCTTTTCGAGCTGGTCTACACTCTCCACATAAGCATCCGTCACAGATCCTATACGAAGTCCATAGGTCAGCCCATAACGTTCTGCTAAAACCTCAGCTTTTTTTCTCCCTATATCGGAAGGGAGAAATGGCTGGCGTAAAAGATTCCCTTTTTCTACGGTATCCGGATCTACCAAAGTACATATGTACCGGGTCTCGCCGAAGGCATACAGCATCTTTGAAAGCCGCTGTACCAGATACCCGCCTGTGCCGCCGCACCCCAAGATAATGATATTATAGAGTACAGATTTGTACTTTGTTGTATATGATCCCTTATACAAGGAAAGTAAATTCATCGCATCTTTCCCCCTCCAGATATTTTCAACCGAGATACCCATTCAACCGGATAGTGCGTATAATCCGTCCTTAAGGGCCGGTTGGAATCTGGAAGCATATTGTTCAGAATATTTTGATCTGGAATTGGGTGATCAAAAATGTAGGATGGTTGCAAATTAAAGAATCGCCCTTGCATTGATGCTCTTAGCTTCAGATTGAATGCAACATCATCCTCCTGCTGCTGCAGACAGCCAATGACCCCATAAACCATCATTTCCAACTCGTCTCGATTATCAGTTGAACTGAAATAGGTATCCATTGTGTTGTGCGAATGTATCTCGAGTACTTTAATAGCATCGAAGTACGAAGGGTATCGCACATCTACGAATGTTTTACCCACTAATTGAGGAGGAATATCCGCGAAATAACGACGATGCCACGTATCCCAATAAATTACGCTCGTGGCTTCCACGTCACAAGCTGCGGCAAGATCTGAAAAAAAGGATACGATCTGCTGTAGAATTAGGTATGGGATTGGAGGAAGCTCTAAATGAAACCCCTCTTGGCATTCATTCTGTGCGGGTTCAAGTCCGTCTCCTAGTTTTACCAGCTTCTCCTTGGCTACTACATTGGTACATTCGCTCACAAATGTACCGATTGCATTTTTTCGTATTTCGTAGTGGCCATTTTTTGCAGCAAGATAATTAATAGGCTGTATGTCTTCCAGGAGTTCCGTATAAGAGGTGAAATAACCCTCTATCCCCTCAATAGCCTTCGCACCTTTACGGCCGATCGTTACGGTGAAAATGATGAGATTCTTTTTCTGATCATATTCCATCTTTGTGCGCTGCTTGGACAATTCGGGATAGTGCTTTTCAAGCTTTTTCCGAACATCCTCCATGTTGCAGTTTTCTACATCCGGTACCAATTTGCTTACCGGTATTGTATTACCAGCGTATACAGCAAAGGTCATGTGATTGAATTTAACTTGCTTATCCTTATTTTCGCCTTTGGCAGCTTTCTCATCGGGGAAGAGGTCAAGTTCCAGCTTTTCTGGGCCTGATGACTCTTCTGGATCTGAGCTCTGTTCATCTTCACTTTGTGCTTCACCCTGTTGATCTGGGTCAATTTGCAGACTCACGTCAACGGATCCAGACATCTTTGAAGGAACTCCAGCGTCGTCATGGGTAGGAGATGTACACTCCTGGTGTTCAGAATCAGATCCACTAACTGGAGACTTTTCCTGATCTCCTACTGGCTCTTCCTTTTTTCTTGAAAAATATCCAAACAGGTCCTGATTCGACATATATTATTCCTCCTAGGCTTGTTCTATTATTTTCTTCATCCATTCAGTGAGCGTCATATTCGCACTGATAAGGATTTCATCAGGAAAATTTTCCCCTTTGATCTTATCTGTCAACTCTCGGAATGAGAGTTTTGAACTGTTTGCCTTTTCATATAACGAATCCGTATTGGGGGATTCGTAAAACATTCGAATAAGAAAATTGATCTGTGAAAGCCCCAGCAACTCCGGTAGCTGAATCGTTCCGCGACATACGCTGTAGTTATCGTATACATTCGTATATGGGTAACGATAGACCTCAACATCCTCATGTATGGGCTCTTTTACGGCAACGACGTACATTTCATCGACATGGTATTTTTTATCCCGCTCCCGAAGCTTGACGGCCATAACCAACCTTGGGAATGGCAGATCATTGATCTCCGAGGAATGATAGTAGACTGTTCTGTTGATGGGATCTAATTCAAGGAATAGAAAATGATTCCCATTCTCACCTTGAAAATATCGAATACAGTCCCTTGGGAGCAAAGGTGTCGAAATGTAGACATTCTCTTGAGCATTAGTGATCGCACGGATAAACTGTTCATGCGTGTAATAGCCCTCGGATGTCTGGTGTGCATCAGCAAATTCTCGAACATGCACAGGGGCATTGTCCTGAATTATTATTTCAGTTCTGTAGATAGTAACTGTTTCGAGATGCCTTTCCATATTCTATTTCCCTCCGCTTGTAGGCGATATATTGTTCTAATTTTTCTAATAGACGTTCTCTTTGATTATTCAGTTCGTCGTCTACCATCTTCGGAAAGTCAATAAGGAACTTTAGAATCTGGTGATAAGCGGTAACTGCATATCGTTCAATCGAGACCACCATCTGATCGTCTAAGAAATCGGTATCCAACATCACAAAATCGCAATAGGATTGAGACTTATTGCATAAGTGATTTATGAACCGTTTGTATTGCAAGGGTTCCATTAGCACAGACAATGCTTTTAGCGGTTTATACCGAATCTTAAAATGGAGAAATGTTTCGTTGGTATAAACAACAGCATTCGGAAAGAGGACCTTCAAAAAGAATACAAAAGTACCCTCTTGGTCCTCGTTCAAAGCTCTGGCAGGAAGTCTGCGAATATCTACCCTATGTTGAAATAGCTTATACATGCAAGCTACATCAAAGTATGATGTCATTTCATATAAAGTCTCCGAATAGAAATGGCTTAATGTCCTGCTGGGGATGATCATGTGATCCCCCCTAAAAGAAGTGAATGAGATCTGGCATGGCCACATATTTCAATAATCGTATGGACCGAACCAAACCTATGCACTCCATATAATCATGAAGGACATTGTTCATATTGAATGAACAGTCTACGTCATCATCCACATATTCTGATGGTTGATAGTCTCTAACATGCTCAAAGGCTCGCTCAGCATCTTCCAGTGAAAATGAATCCCAATCGATCTGATGAGTTGAGCTAGCAGTATATCCCGCATTAAGAAACGCATACATCCCAGGAGTTATCCCTATCTTCGATAGTTCATCTTCCTCTCTGATTTTTGCCAACTCCGATGAGAGTTGCTTTACACTAATCTTCATTCTCTTCCTCCTTGTTTCTGGACACAAAAAAGCCGCGAAAACAAAAAATACACCTAGAATAGGTGTTCTTTGAATTCGCGGCATAGTTAGCCCTATGATGAGTGGTCTTTACTTTTACAGCAAAGAAAATTAAAAAATAAGTAATATAGTTATAATATCAAACTTCAACCTCTGAGGCAAGTAGAAAAATATTTTTGTAACAGCAGTGTACGGTTGCAAGAGTAAATCATTTCATGCTCATCGTCAATCACCACCACCATCTGCCACTCGACCGGCTCTCCCCAACTCGGCGCATCACTTCCGCCTACAGGCACTCTGAGCTCCACCGGCACGGCATCGGCGTAGCATTTCTCCCCTTGCCATACTTGCACCTCGCTAAGGTCAAACGGATCATGCCTCACGGCAACTTTTCGGCTGTCCAACTTTGTTTACCACGTACGTTTTGTCATACAACTGGATACAGCCAGTCTTATCTACCGTTCGCTGTTCCTCCTCTAGTTCTGTTAACGTAAGGCGCTTACGGGGCCTGCCGTTTTCCCGGCAAGACAGCTTCGAAGCGCCGGGGTTCAGTTCTCTTCCGGCGTCGTCATCAATCTCCTGTCTTCAAGCGCCTCACTTCATGACAGAAGCTCGAGTCCACGAATTGAAACAGCCGCTCGACCTTCCAGCGGACTTGGGGACGGTACGGTTTGCGTGCGAGAGGCAGATTCCGAGACTTCCGCAGATTTGCGCCGAAAGGTGAGGGGAGAAAGCCGAGCCGTTGTAGCAGTAGAAGGTCTAGAATGCCGTGACGCAGGATGGCCTTCTTCAGGCTGTCTTCCAAACGCGGGAGCTTCTCATTCCAGTAGATATGTGCATGCACGTAGCGGCTGTCGTCCAAGATGGCAAGCGGGGAAGTTTGGCTCTTTTTGCCCGACATCTTCAGATCCGGCAGATAGATGAAGTACTTGAAGTCGGCCTGAAAGTGCTCCAAAATATCGCTCGCTGGCTTCGAAACTGCAGAACATGCCTACTCCATGAGTAGCATCCGGCTCTTTGCCGGCTTTGCTCAGGTGGCCGGCCAAAGTGCTGGCGGCAAACTGCCCCGGGAGCGGCCGCATCACTCTCCAGCAGAAATGAACCGTTCCACGCTGCGCGGCGGCCGCTAGTTTCATCGCCCGCACCTATCACAAGTCGGTCGAGGTTTGGGATTCAGCGCTACCCAGTTCCATTGCGATACGCGGCAGGTAGTGCTCATGCGTTCGCTCGCTCACGGTCATTTGCTGTCCGCCCGGCAGCTCGTAAATGCAACTTGCCGTTTCACGAAGACACTTCTTCAACTCTCCGGCGAGAGGAGAGTGGTATTTGTCGACTGACAATCGGCGCGATGAGCGCGTAACGCGTTGCGACTAAAGAAAAGTAAGGATTTGTCAACAATGAAAGGTCTAACTGGATCTCCACAAGCGTTCGATGCGGCACGCATCCCGTTCGGGGCAAACCCTCCCTACGGTATTCGGTCCATCACGCTACGATGCTCAAAGCCCGCTGCAAAATGACCTGGGCCGAAACGATGTCCCTGTCCTGTACCCGTCCGCATGCATTGCATTCATGAAGCCGGATCGCCAACGTTTTGGGAACATCCGCACCGCAGATGCAGGTTTGCGATGTGCCCTGGGCGGGCACTTGTACGAGTCGCTTCCCCTGTTTTTCCGCTTTATACGACAGATACGTGATGAACCTTCGCCATCCGGCATCCGCAATGCTTTTGGACAGCCGGCGGTTACGGATCATGTTCTTCACTTTTAGCTGCTCTCACCGCAATCAGGTCATGTCCCTGAACGATGCGATGCGATTGCTTGTGCAAGAAATCTTTGCGCTGCCGCGCCACTTTCTGGTGGATGTTCGCGACGTTCCGTTTGGCCTTCTGCCGGTTGCGGGAACCGCGCGCTTTGCGGGATAGCCGCCGCTGGGCGCGTCTGAGCCGCTTCTCCGCTCTTCGCAGATACCGTGGGTTGTCCACCTTCGTCTCATCGGACAGCGCCGCAAACGTGCGTAGCCCGACGTCGATGCCCACGGCTGTTTCCGCCGTCTGGCCTGCTTCCGCTGCCTCTATGTTCACGCCGATCCCCACGATCCACCCGTCTGCATGCCGTTTCACGTGCACCTTCGCCCGGTCGAACGGACGATGTGTACGCATGCGGACAAAGCCGATTTTGGACAGATAGACGTATCCATCCGGGGCGAAAGTCTTGTCTACCGCACCAGGCTGAGGGTATGTAAAGGAGAGAGATATCGGTCGGCTGACTTATAGTGAGGAAAACCCGCATCGCCGCGAAAGAATCGCTGATAGGCATCATCCAAACGCCGCAGGCAATCTTGCAGCACTTGCGAATGAACTTCTTTATACTCGGGAAATTCCTTCTTGAAGGCGGGCAATTCATTTTGCTGCTTGGCGTAGGTGACGGTTTTGCCATCTTGGTTGTAGACGGTATCCCGTTGCTCCTTCGCCCGATTGTACAGCTTCCGGCACAAGATCAACGTTCGAATCATGCGTTCTTCCTGTTCGGGGGTCGGGTAGAGGCGAAATTGATACGTGATTTGCACGAAGAGTCACCGCCTTAACGAGAACGTATATTCCCGTCTTACCACACAAACATTTGACTAGGAAAGTGCGCGCCTCATACCATAGACAAGTGCATGTAGGCTTCGCCTAACCGAGATTCATCTCCTACCTGCAGAGGAAGGGGACTACTCACGGAAACATGTTAAACTCTTCGATATCCATAGTGCGCCTCCCTATGATTCATTTATGCACAAATAATAGTCTAATCCAAGGATTAACACAACTAACTTCCTATTAGTCTATCGATCTATGATATGGTTGCAAATTTCCTAGGTCAGCTGATGTTCACTAGCAGGGTAGTATATTCATCAAATCCTGTAGATTCCGACTAAACGCACAGGATGGGAGGCCTTTAATTATCATCTTGCCGTATCGTTTAGTCAGAACCCGATTATCCAGAATAATTACAGCTCCTTGGCATTGCATGGACCGGTTTAAGCGTCCGAATCCCTGCTTCAGCTTGATCATCATTTTTGGGAAAATGAAGTCAAAGAAGCTGCTCCTATTCACGCTTTCGATCAGTTTAATCTGAGCCTGAGTAATTGGCTCATCCGGCTGCGGAAAAGGTAGCTTTGCAATGACCACGACTGTCAATGCGTCACCAGGCACGTCCACTCCAGTCCAAAAGCTTGTACAACCCAATACAATCGTTCTGGAATTCGTCTTGAGCTGCTGGATGATCTCTTCCCGATCCGATCCGACCTCCTGAACCTTTAACAGAAATCCATACTCTTCTGCAAATGGAGCAAGATTTTGGGCCACGACCCGCATCGTTTCGAAGCTGGTAAATAGGACAAGCATACGACCCTCAGAGTACATGGTAATTTCCTTAATCTGATCGCTGAGATAGGGAACAAAATCAGGAGAAGAAGCGTCCGGCGCCCCTTCAGGGCAGATCAGCATTGTTTTATTGGCATAGTCGAAGGGGCTGTCCACAGTTATACTGCCATATTCCTTCACTCCCATCCTGCCGGCGAAGAAATTAAAGTTCCCCCCTGTAGACATGGTAGCGCTAGCCAGGATCACTGGGACCTTATCAAAGAGTCCATATCCAAGCACAACCTTCGGAAAGAGTGGAGCAGCGTGAAAAGCAACGGTTCCCTTCTCCGAGCTGACCCAGTACCCCCAAGACCTCCTCTCCACCTGAGAAATGAAATCCAGGTTGTCATTATACTCAAAAATACGTTCAAGTATCTCCGATGACCGCTTGATTTTCATTTTTTTGCTAGTCTTCGTGAATTCTGCAATGGCTTCAATCAACCGGTCTGCACCAAAAGGCGATGACAATAGTTTGTATCGACTCTTTCCAATCCGCAGCTGGATCGATTTAAACAGCTCCCCCGCTTCCTTCTCCACTTCACGGCGCAGATCATTAAGCTCTAGTTGGCTCTTCATATCCAACTGCTGAGTTTCATCATGAGCAAAGAATTCATTCAAGAGGATGTCCAGCTGACGCTTGGATACTTTTTTTTCAAATGCCTGGCAGCATACCTCTTCCACTTCATGAGCTTCGTCGAATATGACTGCGTCATAGTCCGGCAAGGTCCCCCGCCCTAGTTTCTTCCGCATCACAAGGTCCTGGAAAAACATCGCATGATTCGTGACAATGATGTGGACCAGGCTCATATTAAACTTCAGCAATTCTAAAGCGCACTCACTGTCTCTCTTTACATCCTTGCATGACGTCGCATTGATCTTCTTCCAAAGGTGGTCATCGATGGGGAACCCCATCTCGGCCCGATCATGGACACCTTCTTTGACTTTACTCAAAATGGCTTCGAGCATTTTCCCTTCAGATGAACCCGGGGAGTAATCTTGCCTTAATAGCTTCAGCTTGGATTTGCAGATATAATGCGACTTCCCCTTCACGAGCTGATAACGAAGCCGATGTGTAGGGTTATCCATTTGAATGATTTCTGCGACCCGCGACAGCTCGGTGGAGACAATTTGATTCATCAAGGGAATAGTATGCGTGCAGACAATGACCTTCTTCTTGTTTTCTATGGCCCATTTGGCTGCCGGCAATAAGTAACCCAGGGACTTCCCTGTACCCGTCCCAGCTTCGCAGAGCAGATGCCTTCCTTCATCCAGCGCTTCTGCGACCTTCGTAGATATCCGGATCTGGGGCTCCCTTGGAGAGTAGCCCTGGATTAACCTTGAAAGATAACCGCCTTGCTGGAATGCCCGTTCTACGAAATCGATCAACTGTTTTTCCTCCTGCACTGTTTGAACTTACCCTAGCCAATTTTGTGGAATACTCTTTGACATATTTTCTGCCTCCCCACTCAAAGCGAACTCGAGCACTACTTCTGATTATCCATTGAGCTGAAGACGTCCTTTAATGACTCGATCGACTGTCTAAAACCACGCAACCGCAAGAAAACAAAGTAAGCAACTTTAGCACCATACATGGTACTCAGTGCTATGTCCTCAGAAAAGCCCAAGAATCGCGGCCAGTCTATACGCTGAGCGAGAATGCTGCAAAATAACAGTAAAAATACAATTACCGATACACCTTCAAATTCGTATAAGTAAACGAGGCAAAAATAACCTAATGGAGCGAACAAGGATGATTTTACAGCTTTTGTCATCCTCTTCTTCTTTGATTCAGGGTAATAAAAGACTATTATCGTAGCGTATATGATCAGAAATACAAATACCGTGTAAAAGTAGACTCCCAGCATTTTGCCCCAAAATTCTTCTGGAGCTTCCAGATACAGTTCTTGCAGATATGGTATTGATAGATACACCCCAAAAATGAACAACACCCATGAAATACTTCTATTTAATAGAAACCATCTTCTTCTTACTTCTGTTGACATCACCAATTCCTCCTCGATGACCTATTCTGAATCTTACGCGGATTTAGCTAGAAAAAAGCTGTACACGGACCAACAACAGTAATTTGAATTCTCAACGTGAGTCTTGCTTTTTTTATGAAAATAGCTGCAAAACCAGTAGAAACAATGGGGTCTCTACTGGTTCTGCAAAAGCCTCAAACATGTATCAAAAAAAGTCTTTGACCAAATTCGCCGCAATTATTACCGTAAATCACGGACTCCTATATACTCATTATAATTATTGGGAATTCAGTTTATTTGGTGGAATTGTCCTTTTTAATTCCCAGTCAATCCACACACAAGATAATCTTCACACCCATGGAAATAAAGCCGATCATATCCCTTTTCGAATGGCTGTTACATTTCACACTCACAACCGATCAAGCCGCATTTCTTGCACATGAGCTCCTCTGCAATTTCCTTGTTCCGTCGACGAATCCAACTCAACTCCTCTGGACCAGGCTCCCAACAAAATTCATCCCATTCCTCTGGAGTAAAGTATGTCCCACCAACAATTGGCATAAGAACTCCCCATATTTTAGTAATTTTGGATTTTGTTAAACTGTCTATCCATCTCAAAATCCGAATAAATATTTAACCATGAAGCCCGTTGCTTTAGCCGTGTGGAGTATCAATGCTTATTCAACAGATTGAAGATCATCTCGGCGGCCTCTTGTCTTGTAACACTTTGCTTCGGACGGAAGCTACCATCTGGATAACCTTGAAGCAAAGATTCCTTCGTAAGTCCAAGCACCTCTGTTTTGGCCCACTCTGCAATCCCCGATTCATCAGTGTAGAATCCTCCAAAATTATCGGTTTCCTGAATCGTCCGCGCTACATTGCCAACCATTTTGGAGGCCTGCTCCCTTGAGATCCGCATGTCCGGAGCGAACACACTCTCTGAGAATCCGCGGGCAACCACATGCTTAATAGCTGTTTGTAGCTCAGGGATATACCAACCGTCTGCCTGGATATCTTCAAACGTAAGGGCTGTATCTGGCTCCGTTGGCAGCTGGAGGGCACGAACCATCATGGAAGCAAACTCAGCACGGGTTACCTCTCTGAATGGCTCAAATGTGGTATCTGAGGTGCCTTTTAGAATACCATCGTCAGCAAGTGCCTGAATTTTCCCCTTATTGAATGAACGATCGATGTCAGTAAACTTCGGCTTACCTGATCCGTTGTCCACCGGCTGATCCACTACTGGAGCTGATGTAGGAACATCAGCAGGAGGTGTTACAGCAGGAACATCAATTACGTTATCTATTGCGGGAGGAACGGATGGCTTGGAGCTGGAATATGTCCGCTCGGTGATGATCTGCGACTCGCTCTTATCCCCATTTCTATTCTCCGTCCAGACTTCAATCTCGTACTCTGTTCCGCTTTTAAGATGTTCCCATACAAAGACTGGATTCTTCCCTTTGTAGATCACCTCTCCTTTATGAGCAATGACGATGGTGTCATTTGGCTTCGTATTGCCCACGGTTACGGTGATGGAAGTAGAGGACGTCGGTTCCGCCTCCGCTGTAAATTCGCTATCTGGTAATGTTTCAAACGGCAATTCGAAACGGGAGCTGGCTCCGCTGCTATTCACCGGCTCAATGACGGCCGTGTGCAGCTCTGAACTTTCAAATCCTGTGAAATTGAACCGCAATGCTGTGGTATCACCAAGCAGTTCGCCGTCCAGATATACCCTGTAATAGTCAGCTCCAGGAACCTCAAGCCACTCTGCTGCTGCACTATTACTTGTTACCTCCGTGATCCAAGCATCGCCTTGCTGAATGCTGCTTGGGTAAGTCCGCCAGTGGAAAGTACCTGGCGCCCCTTTTCCGGTGCCGTTCACCGCAATGACTTGGTATGCGTAATCTTGACCCGGCTGCAGATCCTGCACCTGGATGGATGCTTCACTTGTGGTCCCTATTTCATCTTTACCTTGATAGACGATATAATTGGTTGCACTCTTAACGGGTTCCCAGCTTAACATGAAGGAACGATCCTTCGGCTGCTGAGCAGTAAAGCCTACGACCTGCCCCGGCAGAGTTAGCAATTCGCCATTACGACGGTCTCCATAGCCGGAAGTATTACCAGCCGTCAGAGTAAAGGCATAGTTCGTTCCGGCCGAGAGACCAGCTACGCGCAGCTGAGTATCTGCTGTCGTATAGTTGCGGCCGTCGATGTCTATGTTATACTTCGTTGCACCGTGGATGGGTGTCCAGCTTAGTACAGCCGACTGCTCCTGAATATCACTCACCGTAACCTCACCAGGTTGCTCTGGCAAAGTCAGTCCGTAAACATCATTTGTTACCCCCATGCCGCTGCTGTTGAAGGCTTGGATGGTGATTTTTGCCGGCGAGCCTGCGGGTAAGTCCGTAATGGCCGTCTTCAGTACATCTGCCCCAACACGGTGCTCGTCTACCCCATTAACGAAGATATTGTATCCGGATGCACCGCGAACGCGGTTCCAGGCAATATCCATTTCATTTCGGCGCGCCTCTATAACCGTGAGACCGTTAACCACTCCTGGGAGGGTCAGTACATCAAGATGGCTGTATGCGCCCGGGCCCGTAGAATTAATTGCAGCCAGTCGATAATCGTAACGGATACCAGCGGACAGCCCGGTATCTGAGTAATAATCCTCGTACACGGATTCAGTAACTGACATTCCATCCCGATCCAGCGTATAGTAAGTCGCCGTCGTCACACTATGCCAGGTTAGATCCACTCGGTTTTCACCAATCGAAACCGATTTGAACCCATTTGGAGTGTCCGGGAGTGATAGAATCGATTGAATCATTGCAGGTCCCTCACCGGTAGCATTGATCGCCGATACCGCTACATTATAGACGGTTCCCGGCTGCAGGTTGAGCACCGATTGATATACGCTATCGGTTACTGTCTGGTTATACACTTCTTGCTGCTGCGGCATTTCATAGGCCACAATCCGATAGCTATCTGCAGACTGTACCGGATCAAAGCTTGCTGTCAATTGTCCAGCATCTCGATCCACTGGATGCAAAGCCAGACTTGCTGGAGCAGCCGGTAAAGTGAGCAGACGAACGGAATGGCTTACCGCTTCACCCACATGATTTCGGACTGTGAGCTCATACTCATAGTTCGTACCTGGAGATAAGGAGTGATCTATCACCCGGTCCCCAGGATAGGTGACATTCATGGTTTTTCCATTCGTAAGATTACGTAAAGTGTACTCATACCCGTCAATATAGGTATTTCCGCCAGGGAGTGTCCATTGTAGTGCAGCTTCTTGAAGTCCCACGGACTGTACTGAAAGCTCAGGAACCTCCGGTGGTAGCTGCAGGCGCAAGGCGGATGAGTTGATTACCTCGCTGTTCCCTACATAATCTTCAACCTTAGCATGGATATACCAAGTACCCTCTTCCATGATATTTACCTGGAAGCTGTTGCTGTTCGCCAATTCCCAACTATTTGGCTCATCTGGTGTAGAAGTAACCTTGTAATATCGGCGATCTGGATTAATACCTGATCCATCATCCTGATATTGAATAGTGGCTGTTATTGAATCTGCAGACCATTCACGCTGCGACGGGCTCATATGGATGACAGGATCTTTCTTATCAATGCGAACCGTCGTGGATGTCTCGTCGCTGATATTTCCTGCAGCATCCACGGCGCGTGCAGTGATGACGGTTAATCCATCTTCTGAAACCTCACCTTGGTCTCCGGATGTATAACTGCCATTACCGATTTTGTACTCATAACCGAAGGCACGTGCGTCTGCAGAGCCTGAGATCGTAAACTGAACGTCACCCGCTGTGTAGTCGTCCGTGGACAAGCTAATGATTGGCGGGGTCGGCGGCGTCCGGTCGATAACTGCCGTTCCGTTTACAATGGTACTGATGTTACCGGCATTGTCCGTGCTCCGGGAGAATACCTGGTGTTCCCCTTCTTCAGAAACTACGAACGGACCGGTATACTTCTGCCAACCTGTTGCAGCTCCAACCTTATACTCGGTTATCTTCACTCCGCTGAGCGTATCCGACCCGGGTGTAATTGAGATTTCTATATTCTCAGAAGTGTCTCCATCCGGATTCATATGAATAATCGGCGTCGTTGGTGCTGTCTTATCGATATTGGACTCGGCCGATGCCTCGCTACTCACATTTTCAGCGTTATCCCAGGTGCGAGCATATATGGTCTGTTCTTCCTCTTTGACTACGAATGGACCCGTATACTTCGTCCAATCCCCGTCGTTGATTCGATATTCAGTCTCTCTGGCACCGCTACCTCCCTGGTCATTTCCATCAGTAATGGTGACAGTCTTCGTACCACTCTGCCAACTGCTGCCACCTGATATTGATATTTGTGGTGGTTCCGGAGCTGATTTATCTATAAGCGCATCCAACGTCGTGACCGGGCTGGCATTTCCCGCTTGGTCCAATGTTCTTGCTCCGACGATCACCCGCTCGCTTACAGTAAATGGACCCTTGTATTCCGACCAGTTACCTCCGTTAATCTGATATTCTGATTTCTGGACACCGCTCACAGTGTCCTGGCCATGTGCGATCGTGATCACCTTATTTTCGTTATACCAACCACTTCGATCCACTGTAATCGTTGGAGCAGAAGGTGATGCTTTATCAATCAGCGTATCCAGCGTCGTGACCGGGCTGGTGTTTCCTGCTTGGTCCAACGTTCTTGCTCCGACGGTCAACCGATCACTTACGGTAAACGGTGCAGTGTAGTCCTGCCAGCTGCCTCCGTTGAGCTGGTATTGCGACTTTTGGA
Organism: Paenibacillus enshidis; assembly: GCF_042136365.1. Classification (NCBI taxonomy): domain Bacteria; kingdom Bacillati; phylum Bacillota; class Bacilli; order Caryophanales; family Paenibacillaceae; genus Paenibacillus; species Paenibacillus enshidis. The sequence continues at coordinate 27,203 of NZ_JBHHMI010000013.1, forward strand.
CGCCGCTCAGGTTGTCCTGACCATGTGAGATCATGATCACCTTATTACCGCTGTACCATCCGCTTCGATCTGCTGATACTGATGGAGCTCCTGGTGCCGTCTTATCGATCAGCGTGTCGAGCGTGGAAACCGGACTGGCATTTCCCGCTTGGTCCAGCGTTCTCGCTCCAACCGTTACACGCTCTCCTACCGAAAACGGTCCCGTATAGTCCGTCCAGCTGCCTCCGTTCAGTTGATACTGAGACTTTTGAACACCACTTACGGCGTCCTGGCCATGCGTGATCGTGATCACCTTATTGCCGCTGTACCAGCCGTTTCGATCGACGGAAATCGATGGAGCTGCAGGCGCCATCTTATCGATCAGCGTGTCCAGCGTCGTGACCGAGCTGATATTTCCAACCTGGTCCAGTGTTCTCGCTCCAACCGTCAATCGCTCGCTTACAGTAAATGGTCCAGTATAATCTATCCAACCGCCACCATTTATCTGATACTGAGACTTCTGGACCCCACTTAGGCTGTCTTGACCATGAGCGATCGTGATCACCTTATTGCCGCTATACCAACCGCTCCGGTCAACTGCGATCGATGGGGCGTTTGGAGCTGTCTTATCGATATATGCATTTGCAGTAGAAACTGGACTGGTATTGTCGTTGTAATCCAGCGCTCTTGCTGTAATCTGAGTAACACCTGAATTAGATAGGACGAGTGATCCCGTATAGTCAGTCCAACCCGTTGATGTTGCCCCACTCAGCATATACTGATACTTCTTGACTGCCGTTTCATTATCTATGCTGCCATCAATAACAACAGAAACATTACCGTTCGTGTAGGCAGCTGGACTTAAAGTAATATGGGGCTGTGTCGGTATATAATAGTCTTGAACCCTATTCAAGGTCATATATATCCCCCCAACACCAGCTCCATTTCGCTGCCCTCCAGATGTAACCCTGATATAGCGAACATAGGTAAGTTGGGAATTCCTTGCTTGACCCCATCCTACAGATGACATTACATAAGTGGTGCTTGTCGAGCCAGCATCCGATCCCAACCTATCAGCAAACCATGTACTCCCATCTTCCGAAAATTCAATAGTGTTAACCGTGTAGGGCCTTGCACTACGCACTTCACCGTTGATTGCAAATTCGAAGGGGTTTATTCCAGGCGCTCCAAAATCCAAAGTCGTAACTAAGGTATTGAACTTTTTTGTATCGCCAGTTTGATTTCCTGCAACGGAAAAGGTCTGGCCTTCATAGTAAGCATGAGCAGTTTTAAGTGGCACAACTGCCATTCCAAGGGTATGCAGTAACAAAGAAGCGACTAACAACATCTTTAAAAAAGATGCCCTCGAAGATTTACGAGATCTAGAGATCATTTACAACCTCCTAACTTCAAGAATAAAAGAATAAAAACCAAGGAATTACGGAATGCAATCTTCATGAATCGGCCCCTTTACATGATTGGGGGGAGCGATCCACTTCACGCGGTCAAATGACTATCCAAAACTAACTAATTACGAAACTTAGCCATTATAAAAATGGTAAATATTATAAAACACTTATATTCCAATTAATTAGTATACGTATTTATACGTCAACCTCGATGACCTATTCTGAATTTAACGAAGTATTTAGAGCTGTACCTGGTCAACAACAATAATTCGAATTCTCAGCGTGAGGTTTGCTTTTTTATGAAAACAGCTGCATAACCAGTAGAAACAAGGTGGGGCTCTACTGGTTATGCAAAAGCCTCAAATATATACCTAAAAAAGTGTCTGACCAAAATCGCCTCTTTATTACCGTAAATCACGGACTCCTATACGCTCATTACAGAAATTTAGCCCTGTAGAGTATCAATGCTTATTCATTAGATTGAAGATCATCTCAGCGGCCTCTTGTCTTGTAACACTTTGCTTCGGACGGAAGCTACCATCTGGATAACCTTGAAGCAAAGATTCCTTCGTAAGTCCAAGCACCTCTGTTTTGGCCCACTCCGCAATCCCCGATTCGTCAATGTATAATCCTTCAAAATTATCGGTTTCATGAATCGTCCGTGCTACATTGCCAACCATTTTGGACGCCTGCTCTCTTGAGATCCGCATGTCCGGAGCGAATACAGTTTCCGAAAAGCCATGAGCCACCTCATGCTTGGTCGCCGTTTTCAGCTCTGGGATATACCACCCTTCAGGCTGAATGTCCTCGAAACTGAGCAGTGTATCTGGCTCCTCTGGAAGTCCTAATGCCCGTACAATCATGGACGTGAATTCTGCCCTCGTCACTTCCCGATATGGCTCAAATGTCGTATCTGAGGTACCTTCAATTACTCCTCTCTTAGCCAAGAAGATGATTTTCTCCCTGCTGAAGGTTTTATCAATATCTTTGAATATTATATCTATGGGTGCTCCTGTACCGGTGTCAATCTCAGCAACAGGAGTCTGTGGCTCCGTTGGTACTTGAATCGGGAAACCCGGTTCCTTGATGACTGTGGTTTGGCCACCCCCACCGCCTCCTCCACCAGTTCCCAAGGATGGCTTCGTGTCTGTCCGCACCGTGAGCTCTTTCGGCACGGACTTCACTCCCCCGGTATTTTCTGTCCAAACGATGAAAGTGTAGCTGGTTCCAGCAGTCAGTTCTCCTTTGGTAAAAGATTTGGCCATACCACGATATACCTCTTTTCCAGCCAACGAAACGACCACGGTATCATTCGGTTGCACACCCTCGAAATAGAGGGTGACAGAATCTGTAGTATGATCACTGCTTAACGTGAAATCACCTGATGGTTTGGTCTCAAAGGCTGCTGAAAGCATACCTCCACTTCCGCTGGCGTTGACAGGCTCGACAGCAACCACATAAGTCCGAGAGCTGTTTAAGCCGTTTAAATCGTACGACAGGCTTGTCGTTTCCGCGATGATGGGTTGTCCATCCAGATAAACCCGATAGATGTCTGCACCGGTGACTTCCTTCCAAGTCGCTTGGGCGGAGGATGATGTAATTTCTGAAACTCTAAGGGATCCTTCTTGCATATCGCTCGGCAACGTCCGCCATGTGAATCGGCTATAGTTCCCTTCTCCGTTGTCATTCACGGCGAAGACACGGAAGTGATAGATAATACCCGGTAGCAGGCCGCTAACGTTCATGGCCGGTTCCGTAACGGTCCCAAGCTCTCCGCTACCTTCTTGCTCGATCCGGTACAAAGTAGCGCTCTTTGAAGGTGTCCATGCCAAGGTAAATGACGTGTCCTTTGCATTTATACTGTTCACTCTCTCCGGAGCTGCTGGCAAAGTAAGCACGTTAGCACTCACTTTTTCCCCAAACCCGGATGCATTACCACTCGACACGCTTGCTTTGTAGGCCGTTCCGCCTTCAAGCCCGGTGAACACGGCAAACGTATCGGAAACAGTTATCGTCTGTCCATTCATGCTTACCTGATACTTGGTTGCGCCAGGCACAGCATTCCAGTTCACTTTGACACTCTTCTCGCCAATTTCAGTGAATCGGATTCCGTCCACCTGCAGCGGGAGCGTCAGTGCATAAGTTGCTTCTGTTACCCCTAAACCGCTGCGGTTAAATGCCTGGATCGTAAACTGAGCCGATTGGCCAGCCGGCAGATCATGGATCGTGATTTCGTTCTGATCGGATCCCAGTTGTGTCGGCGGCCCGCCATCCACCGAGAACCAGAACCCGGCTGCCCCTCGGACAGGTCGCCAGCCGAGCCGGATCCAATCCTCTCCTGCGTCCAAGCTGCGGAAGTTGTCAGCTTTGGCCGGAAGGGTGATAAGGTCCAGCTTCGATTCATCCCCGCTGCCGGACTCGTTCGTTGCGGTCAAGCGGTAGCGGTACTCGGTACCAGAGTTCAGCCCGAGATCATGGAAGGCGTTATACACATCGTCGTACACCGTTGCTCCGTCCCGGTCCAGTTCATAATAGGTAGCGCTCGTTACGCTATCCCACTGCAGATCGACATCCCGCTCTCCAATCCGGACATAGGTAAACCCGGGAGACGCTGGAAGCGTCATGATGGACTGGTGAGTGGCCTGGCCTTCCCCGCTCTCATTGATTGCGGATATGGAAATGTCATAGAACGTAGCCGGCTGCAGGTTCAGCACCGGCGCATACACGCTGGTCGTAACCGTCTCATTGAACATTTCCTGCATCGTATCGGCTTGTACTGCTCTCAAGCGGTAGACAGTTGCCGACTGCACAGGGTCCGCGCTGACCAGTGCCTGGCTGGAGTCATTTTCGACTGGTGACACAACCATATGCTGCGGAGCTGCAGGAAGCGTCAATACCTCTACCGTGCTACTGGTTGCTTTTCCAACATGATTGCTGACTTCCAGCTCAAACGGATATCGGGTACCCGGCTGCAGACCCGTAACGGTAAGTACATTTTCCGGATAATCTGCTGTGAAATGCTGCCCAGTAGACCGGTTGTATAGGGTGTATTGATAGCCATCCGTATAAGCAGTTCCACTCGGCAAGGTCCACTCCAGGACTCCCTCATCCTGTTTTACCGATTGAACGGTTAAACCTGAAGCCCCCGGCTCCTCCTGCAGGTGGAACGGCTTCGAAACGGTGATCTCCTCATTCCCCACCAGATCTACCGCTTTGGCATGGATGTACCAAATGCCTTCATCCGGAAACGTGAGCTCAACCTGGTTATCAGCTGCTATGTCCCAGGTGGCAGGTTCGTCCGGGGAATTCGTAATTTTGTAATATCGTTCTTTGACACCTGAACCTTCATCTTCAAAGGATATTGAAGCCTGGATATCATCATCTGACCAACTGCGTCCGTCCGGCGAGATATCTATAACAGGCCCATGCTTATCGATATATACTGTCTTGCTGGTTACAGCACTCACATTCCCCGCGGCATCGATGGCTCGGGCAGAGATCACCACTGTACCGTCTTCCGTTATGCTGCCGCTGCTGCCCTTTTCAAAGGCTCCATTACCAATTTGGTATTCATAGAAGAACGGGCTGAGCGTGTCGCTGCTGCCATCCACCTTGAAATCCACATTGCCGGCAGTATAGTCGTCCTCTGTCGTAGTAATCACCGGTACGCTTGGAGCTGTCCGGTCTACCACTACTCGCAGCGGATCCACATCTGCCACATTACCGGCCTTATCGATGGCTTTGGCATGTACGTACCAAATGCCTTCATCTGTGATCGTAGTCTCAGTGTCGCTGTCAACCGGTTTCCAGGTCTGTGGTGCAGTAGGCGAATCGGAAATCTGAATATATCGTTTGGCGATGCCAGAAATGCTATCTGCAAATTTAAACTCGGCCTGTATTGCATCTTGAGCATATTCGGCGTCGGTAGTCACGGTGACTACCGGCTTTGTCTTATCGACCGTCAGCTCATAGACAGCTTCCTGACTGACATTCCCGGCCTGATCATAGGAGCGGGCCGTGATCACGGTCGTTCCTTCTGCAGAGACAGTAAAATCATCCTCCGCGTCCACTGGCCACTTCAATGGCGTGGCGCCGGACAAAATATACTCCGTCCGATGTATACCCGATCCCGTATCCGTTCCAGGACGGATATGAACGCTCACATCTTCCGGACTCGGAGAGGCTTTACTTACTTCAACGACGGGTGCCGTTGGACTGGTCGTATCGATGAGAACCGTAACGCTTGATTCTTTCCCCACGTTGCCTACGTCATCTGTTGAGCGGGCGGTAATTACCGTCTCCCCTTCCACAGCAGCGGGGATCACAAATTCGGAATTGTACGGCTGCCAGCCTTGGGTTATGGCTCCCTCCAGCTTGTATTCCATAAGGCTGACATCCTTGTCGGCAGGCGGTTCAATAGTCACCCGAATATCCCGGTTAGATACGGTTTTCGTAGGATGAATCTCCGGCAGGCCGGGACTTGTCCGGTCGATCTCGATCATTTTCTCGGTCACGTCACTGACATTCCCCGCTTTATCGATCGTTCGCGCCCTGACAACCGTCTCACCTTCGGTTGTGATTGTGAATGGATTTTTCGATTCCTTCCAGTCGGCATTCTCCGTGCCGCTTAATGCGTATTCTGTTTTCTCTACGCCCGAGAACGTATCTGTTCCCGATGTGATGCTGACCGTAACGTTTGTCGCCGCCTTACCGATCGGATCCGTCGTGATCACCGGGCTGGTCGGCTTGGTCATATCGATTTGTACGGACGCTGTGCCTTCGGGGCTCAGATTCCCTACGTCGTCAGTGGAACGGGCAGTAATGGTCGTTGTTCCTTCAGTCGCGGGAACGGAAAACCGTCCGTTGTATGGCTGCCAATTCTGCGTCACCGCACCATCCAGCTTAAATTCCGTACCGGTTAAATCACTATCTGCAGCGGGTACAATCTCTACAGGTATGGCCGCATTCGAGAGTGCTTTTGACGGTACGATTGTAGGTTTTGCGGGTCCTGTTTTGTCGATGTGCACGACAGCAGTTTTTATGCTGCTGATATTGCCTGCGTTATCCACGGTTCTCGCACTGACGGTGGTTTGCCCTTCATTGGACACCTGGAAGGAAGCTGAATAGGTCTTCCAATCGGCAACGGTGGCTCCAGCCAGAGCATACTCCGTTCTGGCCACTCCGGACTTTGCATCCGTTCCTGGCGTGAGGGTGACGGTAACTGTTGTATTGGATTTTCCGGTCTTGCCGGTTGCTATCGTCGGAGCTGTCGGAACCGTTTTATCAATTTTGGGATCCAGTTCGGAAACCGGTCCGATGTTGCCTGCATTATCTATGGTTCGGGCATAAATATTGACGCCCTCCTGGGTAGCATTCACGGCCGAAACGTAATCCGTCCAGGCCCCGCCTGTCCCGACCCGGTACTGGCTCTTTAACACACCGCTTCCGCCGCTGTCAGCACCGTGTTGGATCGTCACGACCTTATCGGCATTGGAGTATGCTGCATTGTTGATCAGCAGTGCTGGTGCGCCCGGCGCCGTCTTATCGACGATGATCGTACCATCATATGTGTACGAAAAACTCCCTCCATAAAGATCCACAGTTGCAATCGTAAGACCGTAGCTGCCCTGGGGCAGTTCACTTGCCGACCAGGTAAGCGCCCAAGCACCAGAAGATGCATTCATTACATACTTACTTACCCCTGCGATCATTCCCCCGATGGTTACGTTATCTCCATCTGGATCATTGACGGAACCCGATACCGTGATGCTTGTATAACCAGCAACGTCCGATAGGTACTTCGTTCCAGATGTCGATACGGATAGGCTTGGGGCAGCATTCACGACACTACCTTTCACATACCAATATCCATCGCTATGCCTACCGTCACTCGGATAAGCTCCATCAGCAGCTTGCAAAGAGGAGATATAGTTTCCTTTACTGTAACTATATCCTGACGGAATTGATGTATAGGTAATCTTATTCAACTTGTCCTTGCCATTATCCGTATCCCATCCTCTTCCCACCCATAATTTATTGGTATCGGAGGATATGTTCTGGTAGGATGCACCGTTATTGAACATTAATTGGATGCTCTGAATATACGGATAATCATCTCTATCGTAATTCCTGATATTCTCATTTCTCACGTTATCTCCCGAGAGAATATACTTTCCTGTACTTGGGTCAAAGGAATATCTTGAGTACGCTGTTACCGATATACCGTCTGAACTATACCGATCTTCTATTCCAGTCGATCCCGCCGCCTTCGGGTCGCTCCATGGCCCGTATGGAGTGGAGACTACCTCATATTTGGAATAGTTATATAAATGTGCAGCTGCGTATGTTTTAAGTGGCACAACGGCCGTTCCAAGGGTCTGCAGTATCAAAGAAGCAACTAACAACGTCTTAAAAAAAGATGCCCTCGAAAATCTACGAAATCTAGAGATCATCTACAACCTCCTAACTTCAAGAATAAGAACTAAGTATTTATTGAAAGCAATCAACCCCTTTACATGAATGGGGGATGAGCGATCCGCTTCACGCGGACGGATGACTATCTAAAACTAACTAATTACGAAACAAAGTCATTATAATAAATGGTTAATATTAGTTTACATTCACATGCCAATTAATTAACTATTATGCGTATTTAAACCGCATGTAAGGGTACTTACAGAGTACGTTCACGGTTTTCCGGGCTAAGCTAAGCTTCAGCACATTCTGGATATTGCCATAGCTTACAAATAGGGTCGAGATGATCGTGAGTATGCCTTCCCTGCTCCATTTATCCAGCTTCGTTTCAACCGGCAATTTGTTATTTATGGTTGTTAGACTGATGGTATCTCCATACACCGTATGAACACCTTTTTTCTTGAGTTCTTCCAGTGCATGCTTTCGATACTGAAGCAGCTGCTTGGAGTTAATCCAAAAACCGAAGAGAACCTTTGGTGAAAAGTGAATGAATACCTTGTCCCCTTTTACTGAGTACTCATAGAACCAATTTAGGCGTTTATCCAAGAAGCACTGACCGATGTAATAAAACAGGTTCACAATAAGCAAAAAGCCTACAATCATGTTAAGCAAATCGAGTTTTACCAGGATAGTACCTACTGAGATCCAAAAGAGTACATCTACTACTTTCCACATCGCCTTCATAATGCACCCACTTTCCACTCCATGATTAGCAAGGTCATGAAACTGATTAACATGAAAGGAACGACGGGAAAGGTTCTCTTCCTGATCAGTCCGTAGACAATGGTGAGCAGAAGCGTGCCAATCAGGACGAACAGTGCACTATAGAATCCAAGACTAAGGCCAAGCCATCCAAATAATTGAATATCTCCGCCACCCAGCTGATCTTTTAAGCTAATTGAGATCATTAACAGCCCTAGGAGAATACATAGGCCTGTCAGGAGATAGTGCCACCAGGGTTCTGGAGAATAGAAACATCTAATCAGAATTGTCCCTAATACGGATGCCATTACCCACCGCCATGGAACGGTTCTTGTCTGAATATCCTTTATGCTGAATATGATTAGGAGGACCAATACGAATACGTACTGAATAACAAGTCCCATTAATAACGTTGCCTTACATTTTGGCTATCTTCAAACATACTTCCAAAGATTCTGACTTTGGATGTGGTACAAGCGTAAATGTCCCCATAGGAATCTTCAGCTCTGACATATACTTTTACGGTTACGTCACCATCGCTCCAGTCTTTGTCAGTGAATATTTTGCGGTCCCGGTAAGTCTCTCCCGTTATCATGGTATGCTCTTTGATTGGGAGTTCCCAAGTAGCTGCTCCCGTATTTCCGCCACTGGTTCGCTCTAAGGTTACAGTTTCAATGTAGTTGCCCTTCCGATCATAAAACTTGGCGATCACCTCTCCAGGCTTAGGACCTGAATACGTTCCTCCAATCTTCTCCGCCGTCCCTTTGAGCCCTTTAGGAACTAATTTTTCCCAGTTGGTATAGTAATTCGTGGTGACCTTCAATTCATAGCCATATCCAGCTCGTGTAACTTCATTAGGATTGAGGCCCTTTTCTTTCGCATATGGAATGATGGCCCAACTGCCTCGACTATGACGATCACTTTCTTTGGGGTTATTCTTATCCGTAGCGATTCCTTGGCGAGTATTGATCTCAGTAGAAACCGACAAGGTCTCATGATAGAGTACATCCTCATACTCCCAAACTGGTCTGGAAATCGGTAATATGCGAACAATGTACGGATACGTGACTGTCCATTTGGATGTAACATTTGCCGTTGATTTGTTGTTACTGCAGCTCGAGTCGGAAGTCGTTTCTCCACTGCTAACCATACAGCCGGTTGATGCGATGTTATTCCCTTCATTCACATCTGGAACAACTGCTTCTGGATCTACATGGATTGTAATGTTGTGCAAGCCGATTTCACGGCCTGTCCATTTCACAGGCCCGACGCTGATTTCCTTATTCGCTGGCATGTCCTTCTTCACTTCGTAGATTGTATCCTTGCCGGCGCTGATCCGGATCAGAACCTGCTTCTGGTCTTCCTGGCTACGATTGATCACCTTAGCCGTAATGTTAGAGGAATCCCCCCTCTTGATCCGTGAAGGCGAAGCCGTGATCGAAAGTGCGACAAGATCGATCTCCTGCAGCTCCACTTCAAATTCATCCTCGATCTCATTGTTCTTATACGCCTCAACCGGAACCTCCAATGCCCTTGACTGATGGTTCGGGTTATTCACAAATGCATTGACCTTTATCTTATATTTTCCTGGCGTGCGGCCAACCTCAACTTTCCCGAGGTAATGATTGAATTCCTGGCCGTTCTTCATGGTTTCCGGCAGCCCGCTGAACATCTCTTGGAATGTTTGCTGACTGTTTTCTGGACCACTTACCTTTACTGTCGCGATATCTGGAATTCCCCGACCGTCTATGTAGTCACCAGCGTTGAAATCTTCGCCAACATACTTCCACTTCAACCAAAGCTGTCTTCCTTCAGTCAGCGTCAACTTAGTCGGGATATAATCCATTTCTTTGGGCATTTCCGGAAGATGAACCGTTTGGATCGCTGTGCGGCCGTAGCCATCGTCTACTATTACATCAATATCTCTCCCCAGAGCTTCAGCCAAGGACTCGTAATCGTCGATGATCAGTGAAGCAGATTGGACAGGATCTGAGGTGTGGATCAGTCTCCCTTCATTTAAGCTGACTACATTTTTCAAATTGGGGAAAGCCCCCTTTGAGGTAGCTACAATCCGCACATCCCGGTCCGCAACCCCATAGGTTTGTATGTCTACCTTGAGCTTTCCGTTATTGGCTTTTGCTTTTATTTCTGGCCACTTCGTTACTTCGTAAATGGCCTGGCGGTTCGATTCGCTGATTTTTTTTGTCTCTTTAAAGCTAATACCCATCCGTTGAACAATTCCAGGAATACGTAATAGCTCGTTAAGTTCAACTTGATAAAAGTAAGGGTGACCTGGCAGGAAGTCTTCATCATCAGCATTTTTAATAAATGCTTCTCTGAAGTAGGCTCGTTGCTTTGAGGTAACAGATTGGCCATTCATAATTGCATCGAAAAGCTCGCCTAAAGCATCGGGACTTTTGTACACTAGACCAAAACCGTTCTCTTTGTCAAAATCAGGATCGCCAATATTTTTCTTTACATTAAATACATCATAGTTATTAATCCTTGAAGTCGTGCTGTCACCACTAAAATTGAAGATTGCAGTCCAACGAGATAACTGCCATGGGCGTAAGACATTTTCATCAAGCGCAGGTATATAACCCTGTAGGAACTTTCCGTCAGTCCCATAGTCCCATTCATTAATATAATCCTTCAACATGGGTGTCTGGTCGTCAGCAGAAGCAACTGTTGAACTGAATAGTGAAAGAAGAAAAACAGCCAAAATTATCTTATACTTCATTAAGTAAAAACACCTACTTTACAGTGAGTCTGCAATGTCGACAACCTCCGTAAGAGTCCCAGCTGTTCCGATCATTTTGTTGTTTTGAATTAGAGTGTACAGAACCACAACATCATTTTTGAGGTCCTGATATTCCCCCCTCAAACTTCTATGATTCATATCCATATAGATGTTGTATCCTTCAATTGTGTTCTCTTTTACATATTCTTTGGTAATGGTTATTCCCCCTTCTCCTAGCGGAAAAGAGTACTTTTCACCAGGCTTCAGTTTTTTACCTTTATAGGTAGCACCGGCATCCTCCGGAAGTGTGAAAGTCAAAGTTCCATTGGCTACTTTCATGTTGTTCTTGAACAAGGATTTCGCCAGATCTGTTTGCTCACCGAATTGGAAAGGCGCGAAAACAGAATCATTTGCTTTAGGTGGCTGAGGTACATTGGTTCCAGTTGTGATGGAAACGAGACTCTTTGCAGAATTCCAGTCCACCGAAGCACCCAGCGCTTCAGATACAAAGCGCAAAGGAACGTAAGTACGATTGCTCTTCACTTTAGCCGGCACATCGAGCAAAATACGCTCAGATCCGCGATTAACAATCGAGCTGTCGATCTTCATAGAAATTTTGTTTTCTCCTTGCTGGATCAAAACGGTCTTGTCCTTGTAGTCTACTTTGGCACCGAGAGCTTCAGATACAAAGCGAACAGGAATCAGCACACGGCTACCATCCAGCACCGGCTTACCATCAGGGAAGACGACTTTCGTTGCATTAACCTGAACCGTAATGACTTTTTCCGCAGCGGAAGCCACCGTCCCAAAACTAACTGTTACCATCATTGCTGCCAAGAACCCAATGAATTTCTTCTTCATAATTACAAATCTCCTTTGTCCTTTAGTGTTAGTGGAATGTTTGTGAAAATCGTTACACTTTCTAATCAATTAGATAGTAACTGATCATAATTCCACTTTACACCAGCCCGATGGCTCTGTCTATTTTTCTCGTTTTTTTTACACCTCCACAATATAAACTTGGCGGCCGATCTTAGATGAACATTCAATTTATTTGCTCCCCTTAACTCCTGCCGGGGCCAAATAAACCTTTCCATCTTCTTGGTATTTCACAAGCTTCTTGTAGACTTCAACTGAAGGAGCCTTCACGATCACAATCGTTGTCAGTGAGCTGCGGCCATCTTCGCCAGGGCTTGTACCCTCAGAGTTCTCTCGCCCTACGACTAAGAGATTCGCCAGGTCCGGATCTTCATCTGAACCGATGACCGTACTGCTCCCCCCATCTCCCTTCAGATAAACCACAGCATCCACAATGACGCCGGGTTTCACCATGCCTCCGGTACTTGAGGACTGATCCACCTTGACTGCGACTAAGCGCTGTGACTCTTCCAGTTCCAGTGCACTTCCATAGCTCGATTTGTCGGAAGTTGTGATACCAGACTTCTGCAGGGCTTGTCCCTTATAAAAACCGATAGAGCCAGCGTAATACTTGCTGCCCGATAGCTCGTCCAAGCCATAAACAGCATCTTCTGGAACCTGGCTCTTGACCATGCTGCCCATCTCTACCAAATCTGTTATTTCTTTATTCGGATCGATATTTTCCTTGGCAACCACAACTTCCACAACTTCTGTATTGCTGCTCACATACTGCGTTGCAACGAGCACTATTGCGAAACTGACAATCAATGCGAGCCCCACGACTGTCACCCGATAGGTGTTTTTGTTCCAAAGCTTCTTCAACGCAAGATTAGATTTCTTCACTTAAATTTCCTTTCTACTTATACTCGGAGTTATAAGGGGTTATTTTGGTGACGCTCATTGGCCTACTTTCTAAGCCAATGAAGCGTCCAGAAACCATTACTACGTTACAGGTGAATTTTGCAACAACGCGAGGTGCTCCATCGCTTCGATATTCCATTCTCACCTCAAGTTTTCCGTCCTTATAAACCGTGTTGCTCAAGTTGGAGTCCAACTTTAAGTTGTCTCTGAAAATCGAACGAACACCATCATACAATTCACCTTGCTCCAACTTGATACCGCCGTTTGAATAATCATTAATATCAGTTGCCAAAATAATACCCGAATCAATTGCTTTATCAAGGGTTCTTTTAACACTCTCATTGGCTTTCACGTAAATCCCTAAGTCAACACTGAGTAGAACAAGAAATATAGCAAGATAAGTAATGATCATGATCTTGAAGGAAGACATCGTATCAGCTCCCTTCGCGAAAATACGTACTTACAATACCGTAAGAGCTCATGGGAATCGTAACCGTAATCTCGCCATACCCTACAGGCTTAAAAGCCTGCAGGGTATATTGCATAGAGGCTTCAATTTCAACTCTTCCCCACCTCTGAACTCGTTTTGGCGTACCCGTTACTGTTATTAAAGATGTATCCAAACCTTGAGCCCTGGCCATTTCCATAAATAGCTGCCTTGTGGAAGAGTCAAACCCGCCTTCCGCCTGCATAACTTTTAATGCCTCATCACCAGCTATAGCTAATTTACGATGTGTATTCCACATCCCGGATAAATCTACATAAAAATAAGCAAGCACGGACAAAATGAGTACTGTGACTGCAACGGATACTCCGGTAATATCTCCACGCTGGTTAATGAATCTCCGAAGAAAGCTAAGCATAGGAGCTTAAACAATCGTGTCGAATTTAGCCTGAATTTTTGACCAGAATACCGGAATATAGTCTTTAATCAGAAGGAACACACCACCTGCAGCTACAATACCAATAAGAATCCAGGCCATGGAACTTGTGCTGGAATTACCACGACCATCCATGAAATTACGGACCGCTTTATGAGCAATCCTTCTTACCAGAGATTCACCTTTCACATGCAACCGGATCATTCCATTTTTAATTGCGTTTGTTTGTTTCATTAATATAGCCTCCTAGTTTTCACAGATCTGAAATTAGAGTTGAAAATGCAGGGAACAGACAAATTGGAACTGAAATAATCGCGTATAAAATCAAACTCATAGACAAAAGACGGACTCTCTGAGGTCTGGATTTTGTAATTTCAATGATGGACGTTGTTCTTAACTGAACAAGCTCAAACTTGATATCATCGAAGTACTCTTTAGCCTCTTCATAGCCGGATTCAATACCGATTTTGACGGCAGTCGCAAATTGCAACATCACAGGGAGCGTAGTTTCACGAGCAAAGATTTCTATAGCTTTGCTGGGTTCCATATCTTGAAGGTTTGTATTTAATCGTTTTAAAAGCGCCTGCATCTTGGGCCCGCAGTTACCTTCCATTTCCCGAAATACATGAATGAAGGATTTACCTGTTTCGAGGGCCATTTTCATATGTTCAATGAATGTAGGAAGGTCTTTTGTAATTTCCCGTTGCATTTGAGCGAAGGACCTTTTCACATCATTTGTCTCTTTTATCAAGATGACGATAAAGACGATAGGAATAATAAAATACAATCCATTCAACATAAAGCAGAAAAGAGCAATTGGAGCGGTAAACGTTAAAGAGCGGACGGTCTTGATGGCCACCATCTCATAAAGGCTTTCGTAACGGCCCATGACGGCAATGATCTCATGAATATTTCGACCGAGGAGCACCTCCAGCTTGATATATGGATTCTTGTTTAATTTGGGAAGAAGACGCTCACTTAAGAAGCTGACCATCTTCCCTCTCTTTCTCTTCCTCCTCTCGATTTCGCTACTAGCCAGTTTTTGAGCTCTCTGGGCGTAAACTTTATATTGCTTAAAATTTGGTAGTGCAAAATTTAATAGCAGTAATAAAATCACAAACAAAATAATTCCTAAGCAATAAAGAATAAAATCCAAGGCTAATTAGTCACCTCCTTTCTCAAAGATTATCAAGATTAACAGCCAGCCACTCATCCGCTTTGACAAAAACAAAAACGGTCAGAATTACAAATATGACAACGTAAATTTTGCCTAAAGTTGTTTCCAAAAATATATTGGAATTCGTGAAGTTTATGGTAGAAAGAGCGATAGGAATTAACCAGCACATTATCATCACTATTTTCAGACTCTTCCGATCCTTCTTCGATTTAATAAATAAATCTTTCACGATTAAATTGTCGGTACTGAATTCCCTCGTTGTCTCTTTCAAAGACCTAATTGCCTGATCATGGAAACCTTGTTCCTGTGCACTGAGTAACTTTTTGCAGTATTCTGAATACCTCTTGATTTTAATGTCTTTTTGGGCTGTATCTAACGCTGTATCCAGAGGAAATCCTGTTTGGAGATCTACGAGAATATCTTCAAAGGTTGACTTCGTGATTCCATGCATATCTGGAATTGCGACCTCTAGCGCTCGCTGGACTGATGAAAAGTCTGACAGTTTACTGGTCAAAGTCTTCAAGTTATCAGGAAGCTCAAACATTTTCTCTTCCCTCTTCGACCGCTTCATTTTAAGAATGATATATCTTGGCAACATATAGGATATTGCTACACCCACAGCGATAAAATAATAATTCCCCAACACTACGGCGATGATGAAGCCAGATGCTAAAGCAAATATCGTGATAAAAGAAAACTCTTTTATGGATATCGTGTAGCCATCGTTGGCTGCTTCTTTTTGTACCTTTTCATACCCCAGCAAATTCATGAGGCGATTTCTTTGTTTGTTTTGATACTGATTGTTCACTTTTTGTACTTTAGGAAGCAGCAAAATAAAAGAGATCAACCAAGTGATTAATAAACTAACATAAAGTATCAGGTTCATACCGTGATTCCTTCTTCGCACCAACGATTGATAATTTCTGCTGAAGCTCCTTTTTTGATCATCTTATCTCTCAACTTCTTCAGCTTTCCTACTCGTTCATGCTGTTGGGTTTGGAAATTAAATTTAAAGATTTGATTCAAAATAGGTTGCGAGTTCCGATCAAAGCCCATTAGCTCACAGATGTCAGTCACTCGCCTTACTCCATTAATGTTCTGTTGGTAGATCAAAAGATCAATGGATTCGCCCACTTTAGTTGCAATATAAGGTGTGTCCCCAGCCATTTGTGTTAATCGTACAGCCATCATCCTCACATCATTCGCATGAATTGTAAAGGCCACGATATTACCAGTGTTGGCAGCAGAAAGAACTTCAGAAGCTGCTTCATTTTCCCGAACTTCTCCAATAATGACCCAGTCTGGATTTTGTCGTAGCGTAATGGCTGTGATTTTGGCAATATTGTATCTCCGGCGAACATTTTCATGTTCCTTTACAATAAAACTGACGATATTCGGATAATCTTTATAGGCTGTTTTCTTCTTCAGCATCATCTCTTCACTATCCTCAATGGTTAGTATCCGTGTAATAGGATTTAGATATGAAGGAATTCGATTCAATTGAGCTGTTTTCCCCGAGTTTACGGAGCCTCCGATCATGACTGATGGCCCTAAAGGATAGATGTCTGTAAAGAATTGATTAATCGCTTCACTTATGTTTCCATATTTGATACAGTCTTCACTCGAATACACGTCTGGAGGAAATTTACGGATAGATAGTGTAGGAAAGTCTGTCGTCAATCCCCCTTTTTTACGATCTAGTACTGCACTGATACGGAATCCTCCATACTGAGAATCGATGGCAGGATCATTTGCTGATAGTGTTTTTCCCATGGGGAAAAGCATTTTATTAAAAATAGTCAGCATATGTTCCTTATCCCTGAACACAATACGAGGATCATGTTGCGACTTACCACTAATTTCACTCACATTGTCCTTTGGTCCATTGCATTCAATACTTGACGTATTGGGATCATCCAAGGCTTCCTGCAACGGTCCCATCAGCGTAATTTCTGTTCGCACGGCTCTAATCACATCATCGATCTCCACACTGAACTGAAAGGTTGTCTGTGCACGAATATAATCAGAAATGTATTGCCAGACTTGAAAACGCTTCTTCTCATCATAGAATGAGACAATAAAGTCTTCAGCATAATTGGTCTTGAGATAAGATCGTGTTTGGTCGACGAGGAGATCAATCATCTCACTATCCTTTTTGTCAAACTCCCGTTCATTATGTTCCTTCAGTGCTTGATAAGAAATGTACTCCGCTGGATTAACAATTCCGAGATGCGTCGAGAAGCTTTTATTTTCTATGTTGTCTTGATTTTCCATTGTTTTTGGTTTCAGGTCATTGATAAATCCAAGGAGTTCTTTATCATTCAGTACTTTCTCTTCCTTGTATCCTGTATCCATTTCGCTATATAAAACCACTTGATCTTTCATGCCGTAACCCGGCAGCCTTTTATATGCAGAAACAGAAATAGGAAGTGCAGTGTGACCAGGAATATTCACAATAACCCCATCCGTGTGTCTTAAAGTAACGAGTGTCATGGGATGGAAAAGCTGCCCTTGGAGCGAAAATAGGATAAGGTTATAGTCCTTGGCTAACTGATTCATTAAGTCAATTGGTGCCTTCAATAACGTTTCCAGATTGTTCAGCTTTATCAACACCGCCAAATTATCACTAGGTTTGGGGTGGGTAAGAATACAATCGACTCCATCAATTTGGAATAGGTATTCTTCAATTGATTTGACTTTTGACCACTCGAAATCGGTGAGCAGCTGGTCTATACTTTTTTCTTCCGGCAAATCGGCCGATTGATCTGAATGAACCGATAATCTTGGCAGCCCTACGCAAGGCAATTCAACAATCACTACCTTCTGTCCAGCTGCGATGTATTTTTTGGCAAGCTTCAATGCAAGCTCCGTCGTATCTGCCCCTGAAGGGTCAAATAGAGAAAGAGATATCGAACCATTCGAAAGCGTAAGACTCTCTTTTTTTCTTTTGAATATCAAGTATGATCACCTCGCAAAATTTCATTGATTATTGAGTCTGCCTGAGCCTTAAACGGGTCAGGGATAATGCCGGAGTGAAACAAACGTATGTCCAATTCGGCACAGAATTTCTTAGTAAGTATCTCTGAAACAGCTGATACATTACCTTCAGATGGATTTACAATGATATCCGTCTTCGATAGAAAGTTTTTCTCCTGCAGCAGCTGAATCGTATCCATCAACTTGTCCATGTCCCACATTCCTGGAGTTGAAGTCAGGATCTTCTTTTGAAGTCGTACAAATTCATAAGCAACCTGCGAGAGCTTATTACTCTCTAACAGACTACCAACATCCAGGATGACAACATCATATTGGTTGGAATACATGATATCGATAAAGTCCTCACATCTCGGGTAGAGATAAATACCTTCTACCTTGAAGGGAATATTGCGGTCAAAGCCTAGCTTCCAGAACACGGGATCATTTTTAGGGAGCTCACATATAGCAACCTTTAGCCCCTGCTTAACCAAGAAAGCAGCGACTTGAAGTGAAATGGTCGTCGTTCCCACTCTCCCGCGGATGCCGGCAACGCCGATAGTATAGGTACCAGACGTAGCTGGCAGAGCGAATGCTTTTGGTGCCTCCTGTTTTTTGGGAACCGACGTTTTTATTTTCTTCGGTTTCACCTCCTTCCTTGGCTTATCTTGGGCTTCGGGCACTGGCTCTTCTACTACCTCCTCCACCTTAGTTGCTTCCTCGGCCTGGCCCTCTTCATGCGCAGCAGCTTCTTGCTCTCCTGCCTTCCTTGCACGCTTGGCCAGAAACGGGAGGACTTCTTGTAGCTTCGTCTTCCCAGGAACTTCTTCCTCATGTTTAACGTCCTCTTTATCTGAACTATCTGCTGCCTCGTCCGATTGAGATTGCGAAACTGAAGCTGGTTCATCCGGGGGGCTAAATTCCACAACGTCTTCCGGAACAGAATCTGCCTGCAAAGGTGCCTTATCTTCGACACTATATTGAAACTCTGTCTCCCCATCCGTAAAAGCACTTAAGGTTGATTCAACCGTTCCCGGCTCCAGCTTGTCATAATGAACACAAATAACATTATGATTCATAAGCGTGGAGATGAATTCATCCTCAGCATCTCGCAAATGAATAAAGACGACCGTTACTGAAGACTCCTGTGCTTGGAGCCAATTCACATGACTTAGCAGCAATTCTTCATTTTCTGCAACGTTGTCAGCCACAATGCATGTATCTGCTTGTACGGACTGCCACTGCTGGATGAAGAATTCTAAAGACTGGATTTTCCCGACGATCCGGGCGTCTTTCATTTCCTCTGTAAACCATTCCTGTTCGGCTGAATCTGCAGAGGCCATTAATATGCGTTGCATCAAGCACACCTCTTCATCTATGAATTGCCTAAGCAATATAATTTTCACTACATCGCTTAGGCAATTAATCAATGTGTTTTGATTAATTTGCCGGTAACAACTAGGACTGCTACGAAAGATCGTAATAATACCTCGAACCGTCACTCTCAAACATGAAGAACTTACCGGTTACGGGTATATCCTTGTTATACAGGTCAGCGTCAGTTATGAACCACGGTTCAAATGATAGGCCTGCCAGCTGCACTATTTTCATAGCTGACTCAGCTTTGGCATCATCTGAAACATGAACCACTAAGACAGTTCTTCTTTGGTCTTCAGCCTGGTAATAGCGTTTGAAAAAATCCAGCTGATAGGTCATCGTCTTCATCCACTTCTCATCTTCCCGGTAACATAGAAGATGGAATTGTATGTCCAACCCCTTAGGGTTTCGTAACACATAATAGGCCATTGGAACTTGCACTTCTTCATTCAATTTAAGGACCGGATTAAATTCGAAATGCTTCAAATCCAGTTTGGATAATTCCAAATAGAGCTGGTTGGTAACCACATACTTAAACTTGAATGTCAATGTGGATGGCTTAGTGGACCGAGGATCTCTCGAACCTACCTGGGTACCATATTTATACTTCAATATGTCAGCTCCGCTCGCCCCCAATTCGTACAATATGGGACACTCTGATTTATTCTTGGAGTAACTTCCCCAAGAAACTCTCCGGACCAGTCCATATTTAACCAGGCGGCCAAGCCGCTTTCGAATCGTCTCTAGCCGGCTACAATCTGGAAAGAAAATGGAGTGGATCTGTGTAAATGTCATGCAGCGGTGAACAAAGATCGTCTTCACGATATTGATATCCCGCTCTGTAATCCATTCCCGCTCGATCAAGCTTTCAATATAGTAAAATTGATGATTCGTAAGTGGATCAATTCCTGTGACATGAGCGTACGGATCATCAAATACAGGATATTTATGTAGCACATTTGCACTTTCCAATGGATTAATCAATGGTGATGTTTCCATGGACCGTCCGTCCCCCTTAGTAAACCTCATGTGGGAAGCTAACAATGTTCCCAGCCATTCTTTGAGTGTCTTTGTTAATGCTCTTAACTCTGACCGTCACCGATTTTCCGAGTAGCGAACCTTCGGGTCTGCGATTTGGAAACCAGCAAAGAGCATGAATTCCTGGTTTCACTTTTACAAAAAGGCCTGTGCCTTGTACTTCATTAATCACCTTGCCCGAGTAAAAGTTCCCTACGCCGAAGTTTTCATGCACACGATCCCATGGATTCTCCATCAACTCTTTACGAGAAACATGTACACGTCCCTTATCTCGATCAATTTCTTTGATTTTGACTGTAACTTTGGCCCCTAAAGGAAGTTTCTTCTTCATAGACTCATTCCAGTCATACTCGTAGTCTTTTTTGCTCAGGTAGCAGTCAACGCCATTGACTAATAAATAAATCGCCCTGTCCTCGAAGCCAGATACAGCACCGACAACCACATGATCTATTAACTCTTCGTCAGGTAAGCTCCAAAAATTCTCTCTCAGAACTTCTAAAGCTTGAATTCTGGATAGCAAAACAATACCGTTCTCTTTGTCAAATACCTGAAGACCAGCATCTAGACCCTGCTGCTTAACATCCAAAACCATAAAATCAATCGTGTGATCCACAAACCCAACGAGTGAACGATATTGCTGTGAATCGAATTGACTTTCATAGATCATTCCTTTTAGTCCATGATCCAGTTCAACGATCGCACAAGACATTTTTTGACCGTAAGGCATGTGCTCTTCAATGGAGCTGACCCGGCCGCTTAGGATCTCCTTGTGTTTTAAAGCTTTCTCATACCGAGCCATTTTATTAATAGTCAACGCCTCATTCATAATGTTAACTCTCCCTTTAGGTATAATTTGTATGTACCTGAATGAATTTTCCTGATCCCAACCAGTTCCAAACTTTTAGCATCGCTGCAACGAATACGTATTTTTCCTAATTGGTGAAGTGTTCTAAGTTGGCTGAATTCCAGCTTTGATGTGTAATTATATACAAAATAGTCTTTACTCACGTTCAAGTCAGATTTGGATATCTGTATAGACAGACCATCATCGCTATTATTCAGTTCCACCCCGAGCCCTAATACCGCATGTCGAATCGTTCTATTTACAGCAGACCAATCCGCTAACAGCTGCCTATTCGACTTATAGACATGATTCACAATTTTATAAAGCGGCACTGTGGGGTATGCCATCAAGCATTGGTTATAGAACCCCTCCAAGTTTTCAGGTTTGACTGCAGGATGAGTTAGGATGAAATCCAATTCATCAATAAGATGATCCTGCCCCAAATGACATCCCCCATTCTATTTAGTTGTTAGTTTTTGTTATATTTATCTTTTATTGATGTTAACTAAGTCATTAATTAAATGACTAAAAAATAAAAAAATAAGCCGTTCTTGGGTTTATGATTGAGATACCGGATGTATTATACATTTATTCCCAATATCTCAATCTATTATTATACAGTCATCAGCTAATTAATTAGATAACTAGATAGTATATTACAATAACTGTAACCCAAAAAACAATGCTTTTTATTATTTTATGTGAAAGTACCTTTTTAGGCGCCCGCAAATTCCAATCCAGGTGTCAAAATTAAACCGTAAGGTTTATATACTCGACGTCGTTATAAAACGTAGATCCCTCTTCTTTCATCACCTTGATCAACTCTTTTGCTTTTGAAATCAACTCTTCTCTGGTATGTCCTTTCACACCTAATCGCAAACCTGGAAGATATCCCACCAAGTCTCCTTCGGTTACCTCGCTACCTTCAATCAACATCATGTGTTTTTCCGATTGTTCAAGAAAACTCTTATTATGATCCATTTTTACCGTATTATACATATTCACCCTTCTCCTCGCGATTATAAATCTAGTTCTTACGAACCATTGATAGTCCATATAGACCAAAGACAGTGAAAGTGTACTATAAATACGACATATGGTCAATAACTTTTCCATTGGTGCCATCTTTTTCTTTGAATATAAAATAATGATCGACAAACTACTACTTAATACGACTTTTTTCGACAAAACATATCATTTATCCGACTATTTTATGTTATGAAGTTCAATATTTTCAAACTAACTCAAAAATCGGTTAATATATAAATGTGGAATTGGATAGATCAGGAAGTTTCTTATCGATTAACAATTTCCGAAAGAGCAATAAATAGTACTTGATTGTTTAGGTCTAAGTACCTATGATTGTATAATGAATACAAATATGGTTTTATTGTTTAAATAACTGATCCATGGAGGGTTTATGAGTTCATTAGGAAGCTATCTAAAAAAACTGAGGATATCCTCTGGTTACTCCCTACATACTGCAGCTCAGAAAAGTACATTAAGTCATGGCTACATCCGAGATCTTGAGATAGGGACAAATCGAAATAATAATACCCCTCTTATTCCAAAACCTGATACTTTACGAAAATTAGCAATTGCATATAACGCTAATTTCAACCTACTTATGACCCTTGCTGGGCATACGACTTCGGATGAAACATTCGAGAGTATCGAATTTATTGAGATTGATCTGCAGCTTGTACTTTACCTAACTGTGAACCAGGACAATCTTATCGAATATCACCTTGAAGCTGAAGTCATTCATGATACAAAGCCCCTATTCGATTATCTGCTCCTGGAAACGAAACTTGAAAAGTACAATTTCATACGGATTCAAAGTGGCTTATTTATTAATCTTGATCAGATCAAGGGAGTTGATTCATCTAACCTCAAGCTCATATTCCACTCGGAGCAGATCGAGCAGGAGCTTACCATTACCTATAATCAACTCAATAAATACAAACGCACGATTATGCAATCCATTGAAAAAAATACTAGAAACTCCGCAGTTATCCAAAAGCCGACTACACTCATTCGTAAAGTAACATTTTAGAAGATAGATACCAAATGGGTGGAAACTAAAGGCAGGTGCTTCTCAGATCATCGAGACTTTTGAGCCTCCAACATGGCTATGTCATGAGATTCTTAGTTAGTTCACCGCACCTAGGCCATCTCAGTTTTGTGCAGTCTACTAAGTTAAGTGTTGGCTCATCCTAGAACATTTCGTATTGCTATCCAGGCTGATACCAATTAACTAATTAAATAACTAACTGTGTAAATAACTAAGTAATTAATTATTGTGAATCACCTTTAACTATGTCATAATTAATTCCATGAGAAAATAACTAAAGTGAGGTTTTACGATGTATCGAAACCCATTCGACATAACAGATTTAAACATGTCAATTCAAGAGTACTTTGGACAGGCTCTTGAGCAATTATCGGATGCCGCAAAGAAGATTTACAAAACAATTTACGATAATTCTCATGCAACCTATAACCGAGAAGATCTGGCCCTCCATAGCCGAGTTCGCAGAGGTGAGCTCAACAACGCTTGCTTGCACTTAGAGGCTCTTGGTTTGATTTCATCCATGTCTGTTGGGAAGTCCAAACCATTTAAGATAACACCCCTGGGGAAAACAGTGTACGAAGTTTTCCAAGACCGTTTACAGATTGATTGACTAAAAAGATGAAGCGGAACTACGCTTCATCTTTTTCTTTCTGTTCTTCACGTATAGATATGGCATTCGCTTTAATCTTCTGAGCTACAGACATCATCTTGTTATCAACATAAGCAGTTTGAAGTGGTTTCGTGTTGTCTACAGCTGTTTCTCCTCCCCCCTCCTCTTCCTTACCTTGCTCCTCCCGTTTCTCACCTTCATCATCCCAGATCGCATTGCGAATTCTTTCTGGTTTCTTATTAGCGATGATCTTTGTACTCTCGGGTATTGGTTTAGTGGCTTCTTGCGGAATTGTTTTAGAATCTTCGCTAACAACCTCCGGCTCCCCCCCCATCTGCTCTTCTCTGTCCTTGGCCAAATCAACTTGTTCTGAATTGGCTTGCTCACTGTCTCCTAATGGACTAAACAGGACTGAAGGAACCGGATAGATGTGGCACTTCACTGCGTCCATTCTCACGTTATTAATGACCCCCCGGAAATAACATTCGGCAGGCTCTCCAGTAGCATAGTTGTATCCTTTCAAACTTAAAATATCAGAAGTGTCTACCTTCCTCCGCTTTTCCTCTCTGATCTGCGTATTGTAGCCGGTCGTTGACATTTCATCAGTTCCACTTGAAATTGTCGGAACATATTCCTCTAAAAACAATTCGGAGTAATAATTAGCATCTTCCACCTCTGTGCCAGCGAGAATGTACTTTTGCGCTGCATTTTGTTTGACCATAGCTGCCAAACGCTTACTTTCATCCTTCAGCTGCTCATTCCCTTGGTGAATTACTTCAACAGGGACATCAAATTCACGGGCCATTTCAAAGAAGACAGACAACTCATTATCTGCAAACATCTCTACCTCATCGACATAGACTGGATGTGGTATTAATTTGCTTGAAGTATTTCTTCTCATCGTTTCTGCTCTCATCAAACTCAGGACAAGTTTACCAACTGTGTAAGTCAAAGATTGCAGCTTACCGTACGCAGCGTTAATTAATAACAGCTTTCCCTGATTCATCACTTCATCAATGGTAAAAGTAGATTCTCTACAGAACATCCGTTGAATGTATTTATTTGAAGTGAGTTCCAACATGTAATCATACGCACTTGAATAGGTCTGAATCGTGTATTCCATCAGTTTTTGTTGACCTGATAAATTGTTATGATAACTCACCAAACTTGGAACCAAGTTTCTTTTATCCTTTAAGAGATACAAGAGCTCAGCTCGTTTGTCATGTCCATCCGGATTAATGATATCAAACAAATCATTGAACCCACATTTATTGCCGTATCCAAGTTTCAATGCTTTTATAGATGTTCGAATTAACCCCGTAGATCTTCCTTTAAAGAATTGTCTAGCATCAGGTCCAAGCCAGGCATGAAAGGCTGCAATATTGGCCTCGATCATTTGTTCAATGTCCTCTCCTTCGGGTACATACAGAGGATTCAAACAATCAGATGTCTCAAGAGTGGGATCGAGTCTGTAGTATTCCCTACCTACCCTTTCAATAAAGTTAGACATTCTTGAGATATATGATCCTTTTGGTTCCAACAGCGTTACACCAACTGCATCATTAAGAATATCCTGGACTAATTTCGTGGTTGCTAACATCGTTTTACCGGCACCTGTACCGCCTAGGTTTTGTGAGTGCTGCACCCGGTCGTATAGGCTAATTGAAATAAGACGTGCTTCTTCATCTTCTGTGGGCACGGTATAAAACAAATCCAGTTTTGCACTAGGATCATTGTATCTAAGATGAGATAAACAACCCTTTTGACTTAGATCAATACCTTCAAAGCTTGATGCTTCAAATGAGCTTATGGGTAATGACGCCCCCTTCTCTCTCCTGAAGATCGTACTAAGAGCCTTTACCCTTTTAGCAAGGTTATCTCCAAGGTTTTCCTCGGTCTGCTCTACTACACTCGTTAGTTGTGAAAAAACAGAATCATCTTTGGGTGCAAGAACAGATTTCTTCAAAACAAAAGCAATTGTAGCTGCAAGTGTAATTGCGGTTATAGGCAGTACTGCGGCTAAAGGTATAAAGCGAAGCAGAATTTGCCCTCCAGCCAGAACCGCAAGTGAAAACTGCAGCGTTTTGACCAGAACCTTTATCCCTGTCACGTCTCTTAGAAACGGTGAAGAATAAATCGTATGTCCAGATAAAAACAAAAACAGACCAGGTATAGACAGATACAATGCCGGCCCACGTCCAGCGAAAATAGCGTCCTGGTACCTCGCAACGATTAACAGAAACATGATTATAGTTACAAGCAGCCAAAATATAGCTTTCATGTTCCAAATTTTAGATGCGTTCTTCTTATTGCGCGAAAATTGCTTGGCAGTCATATAAATATGCTTTAGGACAAAGGCAAGTACATGTCCTAATGCCGAAAAAAAACCACCAATAATCATTGATATGAAATTCATCAGATGCCATCCTTTCAAATCTATTGAATTCTAAATACCCCTCCTCAAGGTCATTCTTAAATATTACAGGAAAATACTAACGCTTATTCCCTAAAATAAACGATAGTCATACATTAATCAACTAATTAATTAACTGATTAATGATGTCGATCCTCTCCAAGTAACTTGGAGACCCCCTACATACTGAATATATATATGTATACATCTTTAAGATATATACAACTACAATAACAGATCTATATGGATACACCTTTAGATGTATTCAACTCCAACACACATCTATACCTATACAATGAAGACCACCTCCAAAGTAATCTGTACATGTATATATATATTTTCAACATATAGACCTCTACAACAACGGTTAAATACCGTCTACATTCTAGAGATATACAATCTACAATAAATACCTCTACATCTTGGTTGTAGGGGTATTTATTCATCGAATATAACAGCCCTTTATTGTAGAGATATACAAGTGAAAGAGGGCTCTTTGATATTCTCTGCCTATTTACGGTTCTCTAAAGCATGTATAGTGGTGTATAATAGAACATATAGACCTCTACAAGTGTTGATTGTAGAGGGGTTACATGTTAGTTGTAGCACTAAAAAAGCACTAAGGAGGTGGAAGTGTGAGTGAATTTGAAAAAGTCTATACCATTTCAGAAATGGCTGAAATAACGGAACAACATCAAAGCACAATCAGAAGTTGGGAAGAGAAGCTTGGAGATGCATTTTATGTCCCACGTGACGCCCAAAATAATAGATATTATACTTCTCATCACATTGATTTGATCAAGACGATCAAAGAACTTCGGGATGAAAACTACTCAATGCCCATGATCCAGAAATTCATACTAAAAGTAATGGAGATGCGAGCTAATGGATTTACAAACAGCAACATAGAAGAGGAGGGAGGAGGACAATCTCTTGTACCTACTCAAGCTCCAGGAACAGCACTGCAGCAACAACAAATGCATTCTCTAGTGGTTGACTTAAGCAACAGACTAAATGGTTTTCTAACCAACCTAGACAACGTTCTCAATTCCCATATAGAAAAAAACGAAGAAATGCTTTCTAGGCATATAAATGAACTTAAAGAATTGTCTGTAGATAGCAGCAATGAAGTAAAAGCCGCTATAAACCAGCAAATTCAAGATAATATGTCAACGATTAAAGAGGGGGTGCAAGAGACTCTACAGAACAGTGTTAATTCGTTGTCAGAACAGATGCAGAATAATTTAAATGAATGGGCAGTTGTCACTAGAGAGCATCTAGTAGAGAGCAGTACACCCAAACGAAAAGGGTTATTTGGATTATTCGGCGGAAAATAGTACCCCAAAAACGGGTACTATTTTTTACAAAAATAACGCTACGTTAAGTAGCGTTAGGGGTCGTTAATATGAAAAAGTCTTATATAGCAGCCTTTAGACTTGGTTCAATTAACGGAACGTAAAGAGGTGTAACGTTCCTTTACGACACACTATTTCTTGAACTTCAATTCTATCTACAGGGCTTTCTTGGTCAAATTCTGTAGAAGATGAGAGGAGGGAGTAGGGGAGGGCTTCTACATCATCCATGAGCAATCTGCTTATCATTTTGGCAGGCTGCCGATCAAACAGATTCAGAAATGACGTTCTGCCGCCGGCAACTCAACACTGATTTAAACCGGCATCTAAAGATCCAGGGTCTATAATATGCTTGTAACAAGCTACAAGCATATTATAGACCCCTACAAGAAAAGACCCCATCCATAGGGATAGGGCTTTCCATGTAGAGGGTTACAACAAGAAGTTATCATCATCTTCATCATCTTTACTTTTACTGGGGGCAAACAAGTCAAACTCATTTCCAACCTCACTACTCGCAGCAAACTCGCGTTTGTCGAGCTTTTTAAATGCGGATAGATCCAAAGGAGCCTGTGACGCTCGCTTGCTTTTCTTCTCAGAAAGAGTTTTCTCCTCTTGTTCAATCTCTTCAAGCATCTGTGTAATACGAGCAGGCAACTGATCCGTTACTGCTCCGACATACAGCAGAGCCTTAGGATCTTCCCCTTTTACTTTCCCATTCCCGGTTATCAAACCCCAATCTTCATTTGCAATCATTCCACTGTGCGGTTTTTCCGCATTTGCTATATACTCACCAAAGTTTTCTTCAATTGTGCGAAAATCTGAATCCGTAATTATAGGATTTCTACTCGATTTAGGGTGCACAACCGCTACAAAACCATTTATTGCGTCCAATTCATAATCGTAGTCACTTGCAGTTGGAGAAGATTTAAAAGCTCTATCGATGTAACTACTCAAACTGTTTGATTCACGTGAATCTCCATCTTTGATTATAGTTTTACCAAAAGAAAAGTAGCCAGGGGTGCACAATACATCTAGAAGTTCATCAGCATCGAACGTTTTACCAGATGGAAGAGCTGTTAAAGCAAGCACTTCTGTGATTAGTGCAGCAATCGTACTGTTTCCATAGTCTTCCCAGCTGAGTGGTCCGTTGTCACTAAAGATACTCTCCGTCAGATTATATAGTTTCTCATTATCAATAATCATTACCGATCCACATGCATTTTCCCGGATCAAGTCATCAATATGGGACAATCCCCATCGAGCATTTTTCTTGATTCCTCTTTGTTCCCAGGAGCCAGGTACAGAGATTAATCCACCGTAAGAAGGCTTCCCATTGAAAGGTTTCCTAATTTTCGCAAGATTAGCAAGCAACATAGGAGCAGCTGCGTTTCCCGTTCCACCACCCATACCAGCAGCAACAAAAACAAAATCAGCTTCAGTAACATCAGGATGCTGCAGAACACTCAGTACTTTTTCGCGATTATCTCTAATGGCCATTTGACCGCGCTCAATATCTTTCACAGCACCATTATAATTATCCAGTTTGATAATGTTCTTAATGACTTTTAAATCCGCTAAATCAGTCTCGGCCGTATTGATGGCATGGACACTATGATTTAGTCTTGCCAATTCATCTCCTTGTTTGCCGCCAAATTGGCCACAAGCGATAAAGCAAAGTTTAAGGCTCTCTTTATTTGCAACACCTCGGACAAATCCTTCAAGCGTAATGAAACCCAATTTATAATCCATTAATAGTTACCTCCTAATTTTGTTGTTCTCTTAAATATTTTGCTAGCTGCCTGCCCAGAACACTATGGGGAAGATACTTTTTTTGTCTCCGATCAAGCGCAGATGACTCCGAATATACAAACCCATTAATCTCGAATATCAGCAACGCTTTTTCAACTATAGAGCGATCACCAATCTCCTTCACTAAGCTTGTCCAAGTGATTCCTGACTCGCTACTACCCGACTCATTGGTTGATTTACTGTTCCAAATTTGCGTAAACACCTTCATCAGATCATTGGGAATTCTGCTGACTATAAGAGCAAGCAGCTGTGGAGGGTAGTATAAACCATTATCCTCCAAAGTAGTCACCTCCAATCGCTTAATAAAGTTTCCTTACGATACGTGAAAATAGAAAATAACGTTGCGTTAATTTATGTAGGTATAGCTGCACTCAGGCAATTAAGGTGTCGTTATTTCGAAGATCACGCACCGTTACGGATCGTCATTTTCTATTATTCCTTAACCGAATGCATCCTGTCAAGTAAGTAAAGCGCATGGGAGAGTAGGGGATGAGCGGTTTTATTATCTACATCAAATTAACGCAGCGTTAGGTATCCCTATTATCAAGCAAA
The DNA here is from genome assembly GCF_042136365.1 of Paenibacillus enshidis. Taxonomy (NCBI): domain Bacteria; kingdom Bacillati; phylum Bacillota; class Bacilli; order Caryophanales; family Paenibacillaceae; genus Paenibacillus; species Paenibacillus enshidis. Next base: position 57,389 of record NZ_JBHHMI010000013.1, read on the forward strand.
ACCTAAAAATCCGCACGCTATCTTATATTAATAACGATTCGTTACGAATCCTAATATTCACAACTTTCTATTTCTTTTCTAATCTCTGTATGTCGTATCACTCAAACTTAATCACGTTGAGATCCGCCCATAAGAATGACTTAAGTGAATGCCCCCAATGCCTGAAGAGGCGGGTGCTTCTTGTTCGACGATCACAGTCTTTGTCTGACTGGATCTCCACAAGCGTTCGATGTGGCACGTCATCTCGTTCGGGGGAAAGCCTCCCTACGGAATTCGGTCCATCACGCTACGATGTTCAAAGCCCGCTGCAAAACTAACTGGGCAGAAACGCTGTCCCTGTCCTGCACCCGTCCGCATTCTTCGCATTCATGAAGCTGGATCACCAACGATTTTGGAACATCCGCACCGCAGATGCAGGTTTACGATGTGCCGTGGGAGGGCACTTCTCGCAACCGGCAGAAGGCAAACTTAAAGTCTCGAGCATCCAAGTTCATTTAGGCTTCACATAACCAAGAATAAAGGGGAAGGGGACTTCTATCGGAAGGATGACATGTATATCTCTACATGCGAGCAAGTAGAGGGAGACACCTACCTTTTTCTTGATGAAGGGGATAGGACTCTTTACTTCCTGTTCTATGGAACGTTGGTTATAGACATCTACACGTCGTATGAAAGTTGTTTGAAGAGCTAAAAAAGATGTCTGTGCCTCCTCAAATTACCCACAAATAGCTAGTCGTAAGAATATACATGTACCTTATAGATATACCATATAATCCCAATAAAGCAATGGTGGATTGATGTTGTCCCATCAATTGGTCAGAAGCATAGGTTTTCGCTTGGTGCACCCTCTGGCTGATTAGTTGATTTTAAATATATCAATTCCCTGGTTTATTACTTAGAATATATCCTCTGTTTTCACCTACCTAAATATTTTTTAAGTAATCCCGCTTAACCTAGCTGTAATCTGTGTTCGTTCCCCTTTACAACTTCCCGACTAACCGTGTAAAGTTTGTCTTATTCAACCCCCACATACTTTTCAGGTTCCCGAATATAGAAAGGATTGAAATTTATGAGTACGAATAACAAAGAAAATGAGAAGAACGAGTACTCTTTGGGCGAAACAATAGACTTGCTATCGGACATAGAATGGACGTTTCTCATCGATCTGTATAAATGCAGATTCATGAAAAGGGAAGCCATCATGGAATACTACTTTGAAGAAAGTCCGGAAAATTTCTATAAGAATTTCGATGCGTTGCCCGAAAATGAGAAAGATGAGTATCGCCTAAGGAATGAAGCTCGAATTATCAAGCGCATGAATCGAATGCGGACGCGTTTAAAGCAAAGAGGGCTTATTGAATACAGTTCTCTGGTTCCTGAATCTGGCCAGCAGGGGAGGAGTATAAAAGGCGGATGGGTGTACCTTACGAATAAGGGATTGCGAGTGGTCGAAAGGAGGCTGGAAATCCCAGATGCCGTCAAGTTGTCTAAACTTGAAATAGATATGCAGCGAGCTAAGAAAGATCACTTTTGGGAATTAGCCAATATCTATCTAACGGTGAAGTACAAAATAATTAAAGAGGCGGACTCCGACTCAAAACAGTTTCACGATTGGGACTGGCATCCTTCTGAAGCAATCACAAGCGATAGTGAAGACTACTTAGTAAGACCTGATGCAATACTCCGCTACAGCGAGCAGCTATTCTTTGTGGAATTAGATCGCTCGACCGAGCCCATCTATCGCTCACCAATTTACAGCGAACAAGTATCGATACGATCCAAGCTTGAGAAATATCAGCAAGTATTTAGGTATTCGTCAAATGACATTATACGGAATGGATACATTGCATTTATTGTTCCAACGGCCATCCATAAAACAAGACTTGAGAACATTCGAAAAGCAGCAGCCGTTGTTTTTCCCAACCAAACAAAAGTCCTTGTCGGAAAAAATATGCAAGACATAATGATCGCCTATTCTGGGCTTCTGAAATAGCTTAAAAAAATATTTCCAAAAATTATGTTTCATATGCTAATATACTAATTGGATATCTATTTATTTAGTTAGTTGATTGAATTGTTAGACTTCATGATAATGTCACGATGAGGTCTAATATTTTTTTAGTTCTAATCAATTAATTAATTACTTAGTTAGGTCAGATGGATTCTCTTTATATGGAATCCCTTATGTTTAGGATTGGAGTTGGTGACGAAATGATAGACCGTTCATAGTGTCCTTCATTCAAACTTATGAACAGGAGAGTGGTGAACACCTTGAAACGAAAAGGTAATCTGATGATGGTTGCCATAGGATTAGTAATCATCCTGATATTAGGTGTGTTTCTCATCCGAACCCCAGAAACTGGTGAAACACAAACTCAGGTTCCTGCGGACCAAGTTCAAAAGGAAATCCCATCGATCTCGAAACCAGAGTCTGCCCTGGCTCCCGATCCGGATCATCACTCTCCATCCAAGGAGCAGAGCAACAGCCATGAGAGGGTGATCAATGTGATTGATACGGTTGCTGCTGGGGCTAAGAAAACCACGCCCGACTTAATTGCAAGAGTTAAAGAAGCGGTAGATTGGTTTTTAGCTTTCGACACCAAATACTTCGCAATTGTGGCCATTGTTTTAGTTATCTTAATTGGATCGTTAGGGGTACGAAGAGAGAAAAGTGACAGAGGTGGGAGATAGAAATTGTTCGGCAAAAAAAAGAATAAAGCTGACTCCACTGAGGTTAAAACCAAAAAGGTGAGAGACAAAAACATCAAAGAACGTTTGCCTAAAACTGCAGGCCGATGGAAAATCATTCGGGCCATCTGTTGGACCGTGGCAATTCTTCTTTTAATCAAAGGAGCAGTTGAGTTTATTAAAGGTCCCGAAGAGGTCACTGTCGTGAATAACTATGGAACCCTTGAACCCGCCGTTCCAGATAACGTGAAAGGGTTCGCTGTTGATTTCGCAACGGAGTATTTTTCTTGGGACAGCAACTTCATTGAGGATCGTAACTCCAGGCTTGAACCATTCATCACTGGCATTGATAGTGATGCCGGACTTGATCAGTTCAGCCTAAAGGGGAAGAGTACAGTTCTTTCCGCAAGTGTATACGGCAGCCATGTTCAACCGCCTGATCTGACAGAGGTTACTGTGGTTGTTCGGAGACAATCCAGCATGCCTGATGAGAATGACACGAAGAACCCAGCAGTTGCTGCCGACACAACCACGAAATCATACCTTGTGGTGCCTGTGACCCAAACATCAGATGGCAAACTCGTCATTCAGGATTATCCGAGATTCTCTTCTGAAATACCAAAAGCGGATAAACAGTCAAAAGATACACAGGAGTTCAGAATGGTCGGAGACAATCAATTGAACGAAAAGGGGAAAAAGCTTCTTTCCTCCGCACTGAGCGCACTTCTGACCGGGAATCTCGACGAGTTGAAGTATTTCTATTTACCCGGGAATGCACCATCAGATTCGTACTCAGACACAGGTTACACATTTGTAAAGATCGATGACTTCTCTTTATTACAAAGCAACGTCCAATCTGATCAATATCGAATTGACGCATCCGTCATAGTCGAAAACAAATTTCAAGAAAAATTTAAAAATCAATGGTCGATGACGGTTCAGATTTCTGGAAATGAAATGTATGTGGTATCCGTCCAGCAGCCACAACAAAAATCGCCCGAAGATACTGCATCGTCTAGTGATCCATCTACTACCCCTATTTCTGATCAAAAGAAAGGAGCTACTTCAAATGAATAAACCAAAAAAGAAAGAACTTCCTAAGTTTTATCATGGCATTATGGCGGCTACGCTCGCGGTTTCTACATTTTTCATCACCACTCCTATATATGCAAACGGCACTAATGTCGGTCAGAATACTGCTAACTTTCTCAATTCAATTACAGGCCCTGTTCTTCCTGCGATAATCGTGGTCATCTTGATATTTCTACTGATTAAGCGTGATTGGATTAAAGTTATTAGTACAGTAGGCATATTTCTTGTTGTTGCCTATTTCACTGATTGGACTTCTGTTAAAACACTGAGCAGCTCGATCTTTGGGTCGATCTTTAAATAATGAGTCAGATGAAGGAACGTCCAACGGTCACCGTCTCAAACTACACGAAAATCTGGAATCTGGATTTTGTCATGTACGCGTTTGAAGGAAAGAAGCTCCCGATCCCAGCAAATTTACGAGTAGTCCTTACCTTTTTTGCCTGTGCTTTCATTTTTCATTTTATAGGTAAGATACTCGTGTTTATTCCCCTAGGATATAAATATGCATTTTTACCGGGCTTGCTCACCTGGTTTATTGTCAAACAAAAGCTTGACGGCAAGGCTCCTCATAATTGGCTGCTTGGTATGATCTATTACTTCCTTCGGCCAAAGAAGTTGTCTCGCTACAAACCCATCAAGATTAAACGAAGATACTCCTATGACACGTCCGTCGTTTATCGAAAACATCAGGAGCGCTCTTAGCGCTCTTTTTTTGGAGGGATCAGAAACTACATGGCTATCACTAGTAAAAACATTAATAAGGTGAAAATTGAGTTCCCCATCCAATACTTTGAGGGCAACATTATCATCACCCAAGAGCGGGAAGCCTGGGCAATTTATGAAATTGCATCCTTTAACTATAACGATCATATAAGTGACCAGCGCAAAATCGACCGTTTGCTTAGCATCACCTCATTTCTGAGCATTATTGGTGACAAGTTCCATATCCTTTGGCTCCCAGAAGTTCACGATATCCGTTCTCATCATGAACAGCTCCGTAATCGAATGAAAGGGCCCCTGAAGGATTGGGGAACACAATATATTAAGAGTCACGAACAATACTTATTGGATATCTACGATTCGGGGATTAATACGAACAATGTTAAGTACAAGGCTTATATCGCGATTTACCTTCCCAAAGGAGAAAATCACGATCTCGTTGATCAGGTGGAAAACATAGTGGTTGAAGCCAAAAAAATATGGCACCATCCTAAGCGTCTCTTCGAGATGATATCCGGGATTAACGAACCTGAAATCTATGAGTATGAATTCCAGGATTACTTACGACGTGAAAACCAGATCTTTGATCGATTGAGCCGGAAGATCAAAATTAAGCGCGGGGATGAAGCCACAACGGAATGGCTGCTGAAGCGGAACTTCTGGTGGGGGATTGCTGATCCAGATCTGCGATCTACCAAAACCAGACAATGGAGCCCATCTAAGAGGAAAGGTCTTCGCAATGGATTGGCGACCATGCTATACGATCCGCGGCAGGTGCTTACCCTCACGGAAGGGGAAACGGATACATCACACCCGAGACGCATCATGATTACTCAGCCTCATGCAGCTGAAGAGAAGAACATCTATCATACCTATCTCACCATTTCGGATTTAGGGGATGAGAAGGATATTCCAGGACAAGAGTGGCTCTACCTTGCAACATTCCTGCCATTTCCGATAGAAATGAGTGTTAAGGTAGAAGTTCTCGAACACAAAGAAGCTCTCAGTAAACTAGGGAAAAAACGACTTGAAATTGACAACCAAATCGAAAATATCCGTGAAGCTAATGCAAATGTACCCAAAGACCTGCAGGACAAAGCAGAAAGCGCGCATTATCTCGAAGGCGAATACACAACAAGGAAGAATCCTACGTTCCTAACACACATTACCTTCGGTATCCATCACACTGATCCTCATGTCCTGCGGAGCAACGCCAAGATCCTACAGGATCATTTCAAAGACATCGGAAACATTCAGGTCGTACAGCCAGCGGGCGATCAATGGCTACTCTTTAATGATTTCATTCCGGGCTCCCCGCGATACGTATCTGATTATATCCATCGTATACCTCCTGAAACATTGGCTGCTGCCATGATAGGAGCAACTCAGGAATTGGGCGATGACACAGGTATTTACATTGGTACAACGGGTAGAAAACCTGTATATCTGGATCCGGGACTTCCCAGCCAAATTAACCGCAGTCCAAGTATTACGTTCACCGGTACACTTGGCGGTGGTAAATCTGTGGCAACCAACCTTGTAAGTTATATTGTTGCCATGCTTGGTGGCAAAGTTTTGATGTTTGATCCAAAGGACGAGCGGACGGATTGGCCAAACCACTTAACCGAATTATCAGATATAGGAGAAGTCCAGGTTGTAACATTATCATCCAGCGTTGAGGATCAAGGAAAGTTAGACCCATTCGTTATGTTGAAAGATCTCGAATCTGCCAAAGAGGCTGCTGTTGAGGTTTTGTCTTACTATGCTGCAGTAAAAACAGATTCGATAGAATACAGCTATATCTCTAGAGCTGTTAAAAGAGTTGCCGATCGTCCTGAGCCGAGACTCTATAAATGCATTGACGAACTCTACGTGATTGGGACTGAGACCGTTGGAACAAAAACACGCTCTGAAGCACAAATATCTGCTGAAATCTTGGATAGTTTTAAAGAATTATCTTTTGCCAAACTTCTATTCGCTGATGTCGGCAAAGAGATTAAAACAATTAATCTAGACTGTGCCATTAACATCCTTCAAATTCAGGAATTAGTGTTGCCGGACCCAGACACGCTAAAAGAAAACTACTCACTCAGCGAAAAAATGAGTATAGGCATCATGTTTATCATTTCTAGATTTGCGAACCAGTTTCTGCTTCAAGATAAATCTTACTTTAAATTGAGTGTATTCGAAGAAGCATGGTCTTTCCTAAACACCACTGGAGGAAAGACCATTGGCAATAAGAATGTCCGTACCGGTCGTAGCTTGAATGGCGGCGGAGCGTTCGTGACTCAAAACCCAACGGATATTCCTAACGATCTCGCTACGAACATTGGTGTAAAATTTGCTTTTAGAGATAGCGACGTTGACAAGATCAAAAGCACCCTGTCTTACTATGGACTTGAACATACACAGGAGAATATTGATACCATCCGCAACCTGGAGAATGGTCAATGTCTGATGCAGGATATCTACGGTAGAATCGGAGTCATGACGTTTGACGTGGTGTTCGAACACTTATTCGAATGCTTCGATACTAGACCGAAAGAAAATGCCGAGGAAGATGCAAAGACAGATGAAATGGCAATCTTAGAAAAGTTTCAGGCATTCCATGACAGCGAAATGGCAGTAGAGGGGGATGCCTCTTGATTAGAAGGCATCGTCTACTTCAATCGCGGTCAGCATTCATCGTCATTTGCTTCATACTACTATTATCATTATTCGTGCCGGCAGCGGCTTCAGCCAGCTCCATTGGTAAAATGTTGCCCAGCGATGGTAGCAGTTCCAATTACAATGACTATCCGCTGGATCATTACAGCGTTGAGACTCATTCACCGGAACGGGGCATGTTTGAGATTGTAGACAAAGCGAAGGATGCTACAAACAGCTTCTGGGATGTTGTGATTAGCATATTATTTCTAATCCATGTTTTTATTGCAAAGACCTTTACCTTTATCGCGCAAGAAGCATTCGCTTTCAGTTACTTCAATTTGCTCATCGATACCGTTTCGAACGTGATCAAAAATGTCACGGGAATTTCCTTTGGTAACTGGGGCACCGGATTATGGGGGAGTTTTCTCCCGATATTCATTGAAGTCATGATCATATATATTTGCTATCTATTGCTTCGGAGTCGGTTACTGGATGTTTTCTCACAGATTGTTTCCTTCACTGTGGTATTAGTTCTCATCATGGCATTTTTCGTTTTCTTGGGAGACACACTAAAGTACATCAATAATGCAGTTGGGGATATAAATCAGGCTGCCTACTCTACCGTAACTACAGGAAGTTATAGTGGAAATTCAAAATCCAGTATGACGCAACTGTCCACAGAAGTCTGGAAACAGGTCGTCATTCGTCCATATTCCATGCTGCAATTTGATACGGATCAGGTAGATGCTTCGACTTTATCGAGTGTGCTATCACATGCACCAGGCACGGATGAACGTGATGCTGCGCTTGAAGCGGCTGCACAAAAGTATCCTGGCGTTCAAACAGGAAGAGTACCAGGCAAGTTTCTCTTATTGTTTGTGAATGCATTTCTATCTGGATTTATCTTGGCTCTCTACATTTATTTATCAGTAATGACCATCTGGACACGTATGTTATCCATCGTTCGATCGGCCAAGACGACAATTACCCTTTTTCTGGCCTTGCTGCCCGGAAAAGGTGTGGGCATGTCCGTAATCCAGCAACAAATTGGTGGTGTGTTGATAGCAGCTGGGTCTACCCTCCTGTACATGTTATTTCTCAGCTTTGCACTAGTCTTAGGACAAGGACTATATACTGCCGTCTTTAATGTAACCCATAACTGGTTTGCTGCAATGGGATTTCAAGTTCTTCTTTTATGTGCATTGCTTTGGGAAGTACGAAAGAGAAATGGAAACTTTCGAAATCCATTTTCCAAAAAGGATTATTCGAGTTCAGAAAAAAGCAAAAAGCCATCTATTGTATCTCGGACTTACAAACGTCGGTCGGGGAACGACCTCTATAATCGCACCCTTGGGAAGCCATCTCTCCTAGGACATGCAAATATGAAGACGAATGGCGTGCCTAAACGATTTAATCCCTCCGTTTTGCAGGATGGGGGAAGGAACATTAACGATGCCGTCGCTAATAGCATGATGCTCCGCTATCAACGAGAAAAGGATGCTGCGGAAAAACTCTCTTTGGAAACTGGCGCCCCGCTGGTATATAGTCCTTTCGTAGAGCAAGTCCATAACAACCTGCAGAATGGCGTTAAAAATCCATTCAGGGGATTGGACAAGGACTGGAATAAGGAAAGCGAACGCCTTTCAGCTGTCAAAAAGGCTGGGGGCAATCTGAAGGACGCCGTGCTAACGCAAGGTCTGCAGCCGCATATGAATGATGAACAAGCAGCTGAAACCATGTTCCGAAATGAAGCCTCCATCAATCAAGCCCGGACCTTCATGAGTGAACGGCCAAAAGAAGCCATGCTTCAAATTCGAAACGCAAAGAAATTCGTTAGAAATGAACAAATGGAGCAATCGGTAGACCGCTTTGCCTTTGATCAACTGTATAGCCGCTATAACAAAGAGCGGAAGGATAGTGTTAATGTAGCAAAAAAAACGGGCGAGCCTATCAAGGACACACCGTTCGTTGAGAAGATGAACGAGCGCTTCCAGCATGCAGGCTTACATACAGCTGCCGAAATCAAAGCGGCCATGAATGATAAGTCCAAGCGTGCGGATCTGATGATTCACTTTAATGGGATGGAAGAATTCCAGCAGACAAAGGATAAGCTGTATAGCGCTAATGAAAAATATCGAAAGGCTACGGGGGAGGATCAATCCAGCGCATCCAGTGCAGCTGCAACTACACAGCGTGACGTGAAGGAGAGCTCACCATTCAAGGTGAATCAGCCGGCAGAACCATCAAGAGTAGCTAGCATAAAAAAGCTCATCTCAGCCGGTACTACAGCTGCCACTTCAAATGATCGTGCCACTCAGATTTCTAGTTTAGCCAAAATGGTAGGAGCGAGCGCTACCCTATACAGTCAAGGAAAGGAAGATACGTCCCGCGCCGGATCGCTTATACGGATCATTTCCAATGTAGATACCGTGTTGGACACAAAGCAAACGAAGGCGGCCCGCGCTGAAGGATTCCGCAACTTGATTTCTTTAGATGACCTCAAGAATCTGAAAGTATCAAAGACTGTCCATGTGGAGCCTAAAGCTGAGCTAAAGGTAGATCAGGTCAAATTCTCGAATTCGGAGCTCAAGACGAAAATCGATAAGGCTTACGCTGTATTGAAGGATGTCATGGCCCAGGATCAGTCCAGCTCCGAGACTTTGAACGTGGGATCAGAGCAAAAGTTGGTTGTGAGGAGAAATATTTCGACAGATATTACAGAATCCCTTAACCAGCAGCATACGCACAAGGTTATTAGTGACACCGCCAAGATCGCACCCATGACTCAATCGAACAGAGATATGGTCCAGTCACTCATTCAAACAGCAATCCTTGCCCGGAAAAATCAAAACCCTCCGGAAGATCAATAGGAGGGGTACCACATGAATGAAGAATTACAATATGAGAATACGAAGAAAGCCAAGAAACGCAGAAACATCATCCTAATCATTTTGGGCTCTGCTGTAGGCTTCATTGCACTTCTGATGTTCATATTCATCATGTTCATCCAATCATTTATATCATCTACGGTGGAAGAGTCTTTTGTTTCGGAAAAGATTGTTCCTCCCCAGATATACTACCCGAATATATCCCGGCTGGTCACAAGCAAGTTTGGATCGCGCGTACATCCCATTACCAAGGTACGTACCATGCACAATGGCGTGGATCTTGGAATTCCTGAAGGAACACCTGTTCAAGCAGCTACAAGTGGGACAATTACCACCGTTAGCTTCCCAACCGATTTGGACTCTTCAGGTATCAAGAATGCGGGGATTTATATCGTGGTCCAGGGTGCAGAGGATCTGAAGGTCAGTACACGATATCTTCACCTTAGCCAGGCATTTGTTGAGGTTGGGGACAAGGTGCATGCAGGGCAAATTATCGGGCTGTCCGGCAATACGGGGAGATCGACAGGGGCACACCTTCACTTTGAGTACATACCAGAAGAGAAGGGCGCCCCCGTAAACCCTATGCCTTTCATCACATACCTCTCAGACATTCTTGATTACTCTAATAAAGTAGCTCGCAAGAAGATGAAAGATGTGGACTTTGTGTCTGAAGCCAGCGGGACGAATACAGACTACAGCAGCTCACCAATGCTTTACGTCAGTGGTGTGTACATGGGGGAGAGCCAGAACTCTGGAGGGACGTATAACCCTGGTTTTGATTTGGATATGCCCGTGCTCATGCCGCTGCCGAATGTCCCGGGAATTAATGACATGAAGCCTTTCATTAAAAAATATGCTGCTCTTGCTATGGCAGAGGAAGCCAGAACAGGCGTTCCTGCCAGTGTAAAACTTGCACAAGCTGCTTATGAAAGTAGCTGGGGAGAACGACCAAATTGTAAAAACTATTTCGGCATCAAAGCGGACAAAAGTTGGAAAGGACCGGTTTGCGAATCTGATACGAACGAAGAGGATGCTAACGGTAATACTTATCAGATCAAAGGGAAGTTTCGATCGTACAAATCTGACGTAGAGTCCTTTATTAACCACTCAGACTTCCTGCTGGAGAATCCACGATATCATAATGCTCTAGCACAGAAGAATCCATATGATGTGGCAAGAGGAATTGCACGAGCCGGCTACGGTACGGATAGCTCGTATGAGAAGGATATCATCATTATTATGAGGGCTAACAACCTCACCATTTTCGATAAGAATGGTGGGATCGATCCGGAAACAGGCAAACCGTTTTCTGATTCCGGCGGGGTTAATCTCGGCGGCAGTGTAGGGGGAGTCGTGGTACCTGAAGTACAAAACCGGGCATCTGATGAAATTGTCGTGGTTTATGGTATCATAGAATATTATGGGACCAGCGCGAAAATGGGAAGTCGAAATAAAGTAGATATGCTCTACAACGGCAAGCCGGTTATCAACCAAGCGAATTACGATAGCCTAAAGAGGCTGGAGGAGTATAAATACATTGCAACTTCTCCACCGGAGATTGATTCAACCAGTATCCCAAATGCTATCACCATAACCATGAAGCCGGACAAAAAAGCCAAATTTAAGATTACTGATATTTCCATTAGATAGAACAGAGAGGAATGAATGAAGATGAAAGCCACGAATTCGCAGCTTTTTAACGAGATCTTCTACATGATGAATTTTGAAATCACCTTTGCCGGTGTCGCTTCTTGGTTCCAAAGCGAAGGCCTACCGCACGATGACAACTCCATTCTGAGGGCACTTCTCTTATCAGAAGAGCTGCCGGAGGATGTACAAGAACAGTTTTTCCATCTTCTTATAGATCGGTATGAAAATATTAATTTCCAAAGCCATCGGAATTTTGATGAAGGGGTAGCGGATCATTACTGTGATGTGACAAAGCCACTGCATCAGCTGTCCCTGCGCTTTCTGAAGGACCGTGAGCTGCATGGACTGGATGAAGCACTGATCAATCTTGGCCTTGAGTTGGCTCAAGACAAGCAGAGAGAGGCACCTTTTTATGAGAGCATTCATGCTTTCTTTGGACAAGGAGAGTCCAATGGATAAAATAGATTACTATTTCATAGAGTGGCTAATTATTGAGAAAGGAAACATATGGAACTCTTTCGGGAAATGAAATTGTTGAACTAAAAAAACAATTCATTCAAGCTTTTAAATCGGCTACTGTTATTGAACTTTCTGAAAATTAATTTTTTTAGAGCCTTTATGGTTATACCCTCGTGGTCGTCGTCCGAGTCGGAGGCCGTCATATCTCTGACATGGTTACCGGTCCTATACGGTTCATGGAAATTGTGTGGTTTCGGGCGCTGGTGGATCGCTTGGATCGTCGAGCCGATTACGAGAGCGCCATAAATGCCACTGCGAGAGAGTATTCTAGGGTTTTGTGTAGCTAGTGACGGCTTGCCGTCGCTACGCGTAACAGCAGCGCGGTGTTCGCTAATCTTGAAAGATCGATCAGATCATCGATGAGCGGGTCGCGGCGGCGGTAGGGGAATCGGTGACCAGGTCAATGAGGTTTTGGGCGAATGTGCGAGCTGTCCAGGATCGGAAGGACCAGAAGGTGGACGAGCTGCTGTCACGGGTAGAAGTCCACGGCAAGTGGAAACATGGAGCTTTATTAGTCGACATTGCCGAAGCGGAGTGTGTTGCCATCTGGCGCACACTCCTTTTTTTGCAGCTGATAGTGTAATTTGTAATGTAATTTTGTAAATTAATGTTATGATGTAATGCAATATTACAAATTAAATTAAACTTGTAATTTTACTGGCTCCAACTAGGAAAAACGATGGAAATGAGTTCAATCACGAAGAAACAGGTTTTTGAATCTGCAGAGGCGGTCTGCCGCTAGATTGCGACGAAAGTAGTACCTGTGCGACAAAGGCTGAATGGAGGGAGCTACAGCACGATTACGAAGTATTTGAGAGCCTGGAAACAGGTACAAAAGGCACCAGAAGCGCCGAAGAAGGATGAGATTCCGTAGTCGACCCTTAATCTTGCCTGTGGGTGGTAGTCAGCTGCACTGAAGGTAGCGACGAAATCCCTTGAGCTGAACGGCTGCTACAGGAGAAGCCTTGGCAGAAATGGAGGAATACCAGCGGGAAGCCGTATCTTTACAGACGGCCTGATCCTGGAGGGAGTGCGGCAGATGGAGAAGCTGCGGGAGTCACAAGCATTGTAAAACAAAGAGCGATTGGCTCATGAAGACAGTCTGAATAAGCTGCTACAGAGAGCTGATCGAGTATCTAGCTGCTCATGAGAGTACGTGCGAACGTATAGAGGACTTCATACAAATCTAGACTTTCGAGCTATCTATGGGTAACCCATATAACGAGGGCAATGCCCACAGCCAAGTGTGTCTTGCCAACGCCAGGCGGCCCTAATAAGACGAGATTCTATTGATGCTCCACAAAGCAAAGTGTGGTCAGATGCCGGATCCGCCGTTCCTCGACCGATAGCTGAAAATCAAACTGATACAGCGTTTTTTGGTACGCTATTTGGTGTCATCCGGTTTCTCATACGAACAAAGCGGTTATGCTTTGCGGAAAGATCGGCGTGTCTCGCGTTTGGGCGGCCTCGACTGGCGGCCTGTACGTACTCAGCGCAACCACGGGGCCGGGATGGTCGGAACGCCGTCCGTCTAGTCTGATCCAGAGCTGTGGCGGTTGGGTTTGACGCCCGCCGATGTGATCCGCGTCACAACAGCGAAGGGTTTCCGCGATCGGCGGTACCGGGCATAGCTTCGTCGATGCAAGCAGCACACGCGCTTCCATGACATGAAGGTCACGCCATGCGCAATGCAATCATAACCCATCCAGGACCTGTTCGAGCCTGAGATCGAACACAGTGACGCTCTCGTGCAGGTGGCAGAGGTCGCCATCTGCCGGTCGGAGGTGGACCGATCGGGCAAGAGTTGGTAGGGACGCTCAAAGACGGCGGCGGTGACGTCACGACCCTTGGTGTCGCTGATCGAGTCGTGCCCGTCCCCGCTACTTGGTGCGTCAAGGTCCCGGACGACGAACCGGCGGGCGTCCTGACCGAGCTTCTAGCCTGCGCGGTCTGACCCATCCACACGGCGAAGCCCAACGGACAGCGTTGACGATCGTCGGCGGGATCGACGCTCTGGGTGAGCTGCTGGTCGCGGTCCTCAACCTGTGTTACTCGGAGCTGTCTTGTGTGTTCGTGCTGGGCCGCAACCGGGAAGCGTTTGATCGCGTTGCCGCCGATGGCCGGACTTTCACCGTGAACGTCGCCAGCTACTTGCCCGACGCGCACAAACCCATCCACGACGCCACCGACTTGATCACGCACCGGTGCACCCTCGCGATGCTCAAGGAGATCCGCCCCGCCCATGACCCATGCCGCGCTCGCCATCGAAGCGGTGCAAACGGGACTTCCGATCCTCGTAGAGAAGCCGATGGCCCCAACCTCGGACAGTCACGTTGTCGCAGCGACGGATCCCGGACCTGTTCCCGCTTATACTCCGCGTCGCTGACCACGCCCAGCGCGTCAGCTGCGTGTCGTCCAGGGATCAGGGTCGCGCTATGCACATCAGGGAGTTCATCGGCCACGATGTCTACGGCAATCATCGAAACTGCCGTAGACATCGTGGTTCTCCTCCATGCCTCGTTTGTACATGGGTCCGGGAGAAGAGGACATCCTTGTCCGCTGGATGTGGATCACATCCTCCTGACCGCTACGTGGCTACCGGGTGAGCGCCGCCCCGGAGACCTAACACTGGCCGGACAAGTTGGTCAACATCTTCGGCGGCCCGCAATGGGCGGAGCTGACCCAGCTCGGCGGGCTCGTCGCCACGCCGGATCGCAAATGCTCGACACGTGGGGGGTATGGCGCGCTGCGCCTGGACTCCGCCGCGTCCTTCGACCTGACCGCCGCGCTCGAGTTCAACAAGCACGGCCGTGTGGCCGTGCATCCGGTGGCTGTGGTGCTCATAGCGTCCTCCGCCGTGGAATACACCTAGGGGGGCACTGACAGGGACAGCGGCTCATAACCCTCGACACGTCGCCCCCCGGGCCGCACGCCAGCTCGCCCGTGTGCAGGCACCTGTTGCCCCTGCACCTCACTGTAGCACGTGCCCGCCCGGCGCGAAAGCTCCTGCTGCTGCAATCCATCGAGAAAAATCCAAATATACTACTCGCCTGGCACCAACATTGGAGATAATGAGCCAGAGTGGATGGGGATGGCAGCGTTCTGGTTGCAGAGACGCCTCCGAGGATGGCATAGCGGTTGAACATTTCTTGATGCTGGTGGTCGTTGATTTCTCATCCTGCGAGGGGAGAAAAGGGGCTGCAGGCAACGTTGTAGCTGCATCTGACGCGTCTTGTACTTATATTAATTCGATTGCTTTGGGAAGTCATATTAACATCTTTGACTATCTGATCACGCTAAGGTCATGGTCAACAGCTTTACCCAGCTGTCTAACCGGCAGTGTGGTCAATCAATGCTGGAAACGAAATCATCTGGAGAAACCTACGATATTTCTACCAGAAAAGGCCACACGTAACGGGGTAAATTTTTCGAAACTTAATAAATATGAGATGGAGTCTGTACATCTATTTTATATTTCTATTTTTAATATTTAATAATATATGTTTTATATGTTTATTGTTTTATCTTGCCTGTAAATCCTGTAGACTCGGGCAAAATTGATATTTAAGGCCACATAGAAGGGAGTTAAAGGCCACACCTATGGGAGTAAAGTGCCACATAGCGAAAACCTAAGATGCCACAGGTAGGGGAGTGTGCGGCCACAAAAAGGGGAGGAAAGAGGCCACACGAAAAGGGGTTCGCCGTTAAAAATGGCTTATTTACACTTCAACAAATACTCCTTTTCATGTGGCCTATGTGGGTAAAGCATTAAAGTGAATACTCCGATAAGTAATTTACTCCCTTTGGTGTGGCCTTTTAGCTTGCTATACATAAATGAACCCTCTTCATAATTCATAAAATAATATACGTAGAGAAATACTCCCTTTAATGTGGCCTTTGTAGTTTAATCTCAAACCAGATGAAAATAACTCCCCTCCGTGTGGCCTTATGTATAACTCCGGTTTAATTCAGTGATAATTAACTGTTGTTACTGATTTGACTGACTCCCTTTGGTGTGGCCTTTAAAGCTAAACATCCCTCTTATGTCTAGAATACTCCCCTTAATGTGGCCTTTTGCTCAGAAACCGTTTTTCAAGGCTCAATACTCAAAGAAATCGGGTGATTAATTACTAGATACTGGGCTATTTATTGTTATGGAATGCCACACAAAAGGGAGTGTATTAAGTTGTTATACTGGAGTACAATCGAATTAACGTGAAAAATGATGAAAGGAATCGATGATAATGAGCGAACATAAGCAACTTGAATTTGATTTTGAGCTAGATGAGATTTCGGATCATTTCATCGTTTCCGAGTCGAATGCATTAATTGAAGCCAAGACCAATCTTACTCTATATGAAGAACGGATTATATACATATTGGCTTCAAGAATTCATCCGGAAGATACGAAATTTAAGACTCACTTTTTCAAAGTCCGAGACATTGCTGAAAAGCTCGATATCGTGGAGAAGAACTTTTATAAACGTGTCCGTGAGGTTATCGATGGCCTGCAGGAGAAACGGGTTATTATCAATGAAAAAAATCAAAATTCAACATTATCTGCGAACTGGGTAGCAGCAGCGCGATATTATCACGGTCGCGGGTTGATTGAATTGGAATTCTCAGAGCTTCTAAAGCCGTACTTGCTGCAGCTCAAAGAGAACTTTACCAAGTTTAAATTGAGTAACGTTCTGTACTTAAAGAGTGCATATTCATCCAAATTATACAAGCTGCTTAAACAATATCTTCCACTGGGTAAGCGACGTTTTACTCTTGAAAATCTAAGGGACAAGCTCGAGCTGGAACCTGGGACGTATAAAAAATACAGTCACATCAAAAACCGTATTATATTATCTGCTCAAGCTGAATTGGAAGCTAAAACCGACATCAAATATACATTTGAGGAAATTAAGAGTGGGGCAAGAGTCGTCGGTATTATTTTCCACATTTTTTCGAACCCTAAGCATACCATTGAGGGGTTGAACGATAAAGAATTCATTGCTCATGAGGATACTACAGAGCTGCTTGCTCGATTTGAGGTTTCTAAGAAAGTCGCCAAGGAAATGATCGAGAAGTACGGTGAGAAGCGGATTCGGGATAATATCGAATATGTTTATACTAAAAAACGAAACATGGAAGTCAGTAATATGGCCGGCTACATTATAAGGGCGGTTGAGGATAATTATGCTAACAGCAGCTCTGTTTACGAGACAGAAGATGAAGATGATAGAGAAACTTCGATTTATCAGTTGAATGATCGAATATCTAGTATTCTCCTTTTCCATGAGCGCTGTGTTTTAGAGAATCTTATGACAGAGAAGGAAAGTAAACAAAACTCATTACGCGGCATAATGAACGAAATCCTTTTGATAGGAGAGCGACGGATACACAAAAACCTTAGGCCTTTGACTGAAGATGATTTAAAGAACCACCAGGCCAAGAAGATTTTTAGAATGCTGTCACAAGAGAAGCGGCTTCAAGCACAGTAAAAGAACACTTAAGCAGTCGATTATAAACGGCTGCTTATATTATTTTATTGGGGGGGAATTCGTCTCCCGGTGAAGCGCAAGTCAACTACACAACCCTCCATGTCAGCGAGAACCAGAAAATGCTCATCTACAAACTGTCCCCTTGTAGCTTCTGCGCGTCGGGCCTCCAGGTGCAGCTCCCGCAGCCGCCCGAAGATTACCCAGCACGACTGGACCGGTGGCACACCCCGCTATCCCGAGCTTCTAAAGCTTCCGCCACAGCGCACGCATCATAAAGATCCACCCCATCTGCCAAGTTCCGTGGTGCCGGTTACCGGTGCCACGATTCAATAAACCATGTTTTCTGATGTCTGCAATACCGGCGACACTCTGAGTATCGGCGTTCCGTCTTCCTGACGTTCGCTTGTAAGTTGTAGCTTCTGCCACACTTCCGGAGATCCTGGTCGCGCGTCAGACCCTCCTGGTATTTACCTGCAGTACCCGGCAACTCCGCGGTGATCTCGCCAGTTGGCCTCTGCCATCCCGCTGGGCGCCTTCAGCTTCACACTCTCCTATTCATCCGAAGATCCGCGCTGGCACACCAGATTTTCCTGATAACTGTGCTCCGAGGACTCAGGATCTATCACGCTGCTGCGTCGACAATTCCGCCGCTCTCCCGCTTTCTCCGTACGAACAGCCCCAGCTATCCAACCATCCGCCAGTGGACTCTATCGTATCAGGTGTTTCCGGAGTTCGAGACGGTACTCATGTCTGCCGGATACCCGTCATACGCCCCGCCGGTCAGCCTGCGGACATAATCAGAGTCGACCTCCAAGCTGCTCGCCGACATCTACACCGGCAATATTACGGTACAGAGGGAGATCAGCGGGAAGTGGAACCGGTATCTCAAGGACTGGAGCGGCCAGCAGCTGATCAGCAGGCGATACTTGCCAAGGCTCCGGTAGTAATTTTCCGGCCGCTGAAGTTTCAGGTATCGGCAGGAATCTGCATCTGCAGGGAAGGACCGGGGATTTTGCGGCAGGCAATGTTTGATGCGGAGACCGCTTTAAGCTACAGGCGATATGAAGGGTATGGATAGGCGAGCTTGTTCAGCGGGGTGCCGGGGCATTCTGCAGAGACGGAGCTTCCGCCCGAAACGGGGCTGCTGGCCAGGCTAGCGGGCAATAGAGAGCGGGCGGCGGGTGATGGATAAGCTGATCTGGCAGATTGGGGAAGACCATTGGCATCCGGCGGTGGCGGTGCAATATATGGAGTCCTTGTGTGCAGGTTTGAAGCGGCTCGGATAGGAACGGGAGGACGGAGCGGCAAGAAGGGCGGGTTTTCTGCACAATGCATCTCTGCTGGCCGTCGCCGATGCTTCGCGGAAGCAGGCGAGGAGCTTGCCGCTTGCTACGGTAGGCTGAAGGAGAGTAAGGGCGTACGAGCTGCTGATCCGGCGGCAATCAGCATGATAACAGTTTTATTCGTGTGTACCGCAAATACAAGGACATTATACCGGGCAAATACAGGGAGATGTTGCGCGGCAGTAAGGAAGTGATGACGGATTGAATGCCGTGGTTCCCCTCGGTCGCATGTCTCGAAGAGGAGGCTGTATGCGAAGTGAATAGAAAGCGGAGTGTTGAGCGGCACCATCCGGTGCTGACCCGGATGGTGCAGGGAACACAGTCGAACTGTTGCTGGCATTACAGCGGAGGACATCATGTATATGACGAACAGGATGTGGAGTACCAACAATATGAAGCCTATGAGCGAAAGGCAGGTTACCCGATGAAGCCCGGGGGATGCATATCATTGGCTGTGCCAGAATCCGCATCGGATCCAGCTGGGGCGCATCTCCTTTCGTCTGCTTCACCCTGACGGGCGGGAGATGACCCTTGAAGTGGTGCCGGTCAGGCAGGAGCTAAACCTGTGGAAGAGAATCCTGCACAGCCGCATTTTTGCCTGCGGGGCTGAAGTGCAGGTGGCAACAACCTGCCATCCGCAACGGGTTTGTCGGGTGTCCGCGTTCATTCGGAACTGCTGCGGCAAGGACGGCTGCAACGTTTTCAGGCACCGGTTATGATACACCTCAGCAGAGCCAATTCGGTATTCCCGGACGGGGGAATGACGGCAGGCACACCACCCGCCTGGCTAGCAGCTCTGCAAATGCGGCCCGTCTGGAGCGTACGATGGATGAGGACGGATACAGCGTGCAGTGGGAATGGTCAGCAGGGCGGCTTGAACAGTCCGGGCCGCATGATTTCACGGTCAAACCGGAACGGGACGCGGATCTATTCGAGTTTGCGGCAGCGTTCGCCTTGAACAGCCCCGAACGGGAGTCTGTTGAGGAGCTTATTGCAGCCAGCGCCGGCACACTCAGAAGATTCTGGGAGAGCGGCGCCGCCGACAGCTTCGAAGGAAGCACCGATCCGTGTGCCGCAGAAATGATACGGAGATTAGAGCATGGACTGGTACTTGTCCATTCTGCTGCAGGTCCGGGAGCTGGCGTGGTCACAGGGGTATGAGGGAGCGCGCTGGCCGAAGATGGTCGGCTACGACGGCAAGCAGACGCCTTCCCCTGTGGCGCCGAGCCTGATCTGGCAGCACCCCCACTCGATGGTTCTGGCCGAGTTGTGCTATTTGGCCCCTACCTCTACGTCGAATCTTATTCAAATGCAAGATGACCGGCTGGGAGCCAGGAACAGAAGTAACTGCCTGATGCATCAACCCGCAGCAATCGATGCAGCGGCTGTCAGCCAGCTGCAGGAATAGCAACAGCAGCATCTACTACTGGTTCTTCATCCGGATACTTCCCTGCGCGGCGATGCGATCATCTGAAACCCGCGTAGGCTGGAATTACAGTAACCTTTTCCTAGCTATTCAGTCATAAAATATTTACTGATTTTAGTTCCGTAGCCTTCCAAACCGTAACTTTCCATGAAGTCTTTAGCTACTTCCAGATACTCTTTCGTGCATTCTTCAATATCTTTCTCGTATTCATCGAACATTTCTCCATATTCAGGAATGAACGCTGCTTCCTTAGTTTGATAATATCCCAATCCAGATACCGTGGCTTTGATGAAAATAGAAGCCACCTTCTGATCTAACTCTGAGTTTCTCTTTTTTAAAACCTCAACAAACTCAAAAACTCTGTCATAGCCGCGATTACCCAACCAACCATCCATACTGTTGTTCACTACTTGATAATCCATATATTCTAATAGCTTAGTTTCTTTTTCCGTTAACATATAATTACTCCTTTTTGTTCAACTAGAAGATGTGACTTCCAAGTTTAATAATCGCTGATCAACCTTTTTCTTGCTTACAAATGAGAAGGGGAGGGGATTGTTACTTAATAATTTTGAGGAAGAGACTGATAGCACTCAAACAAAATCCTCTGCGCATCCAATCGAGTTAATGGTGGCCCAGGGGATTCAAATCCAAGAAACCTGATCCTTTCAGCAAACTGTGCAGCGTTAAAAATATCAGCCCTATCAATGAATTCCATTTTCATATCCATTAACGCCCACTGCTTTGGGAACTCAATAAAACCATCAATAACATGAACAAGAAGATCCGAGCTTGTTTTGTCCGTAATGCGTATTTCCGGATAGCTCCTTTTGTTCAGCTGCAAATATTCATGAATAGCCTCTACCGTCTCCAGTCTATCTCCCGGATGATAGGGACCATCTTTCTCAATATACCGATAACCATAATACATGCTAATCCTCCGTAAAATCAGGCTGTTATTATATTAGTTCATCTACCTCGTACAAAGTAGTTACTCTCATTCGAACCGGAAATATCGATTCACTTAATGTGCATCTTGTTCCCTTTCTAAATAAGTTTTAGAATCTCTTCAAATTCGGGTATCGTCAGTTCATTGTGGACAAACCACTCCTCATAAGCTTCGCCTACGGAGAAAAGGTACTGAGCCAAACTCATGTCTTCTTTAATGTCAAGAGTGCATTGAACACCCGTCAGATCAAAATCAAAACCTACTTCGTCTTCTCCTACATGTTCGAACAACTTCTTGACCTGTTCATTATCATGTATGACTAAAGTGTAGAACATCCCGTCTTCAAATTTTTTAAGATGGAAACCTTTAGTTTTCAAAAGTTCCGTGTTCATCAGTCCCATTACCTCTTTAGTTTTGGTATTATCCTGTTGAAGCAGTTTCCTAAACTCGTTTATCTGGAAAAGGTTAAATGAAGTGAGTTTCTTTCCGTCTATACTCCAAACATCAATATCCCACTCAAGATTAATTTCAAGGCATGTATGATCATATTGTTTCAGCTCTTCGATGAAGAACACGACATCTCTAAATTGAAACCCCAATTCACTCGGTTCCACTTCATCCCAAGTAAAAAGTTGAACGCCAAAAAGCTCCTGGATCTGCTCTTCTGTATTCATGTTTTCTTCTCCATTTCTTAATCATGTTATGTACAAATCTCACTCTATCAGCGTATTTGGCCAATCTACCATGTTTTTTCACAGAATCATTAAACGGCGATATCGCTTGCTATAATTCTACTATAACCATCTAGCACTGTCTAACAATCGTGATACATTCGAAAGGAAGCCTGGTAAAAACGCAAAAACTTTACCATCCCAAAAATATGTAATATACTAACAGTAATACTAAAGCATAATGATTTTCTTTGCTGACATGGATCAAGCGAAGAACAATGAATTCGAAGAGCCTTGAGACAGGTGTGCCATTTGTTTGGCATGCTCTGTAATCAGGGCATTTTTATTTTTAAAATAACAGAAGGGAGGAAAGCCCAACGGTTTATGGGGGGCTTTCCTCCCGCATGTTGGGCAAACCCAATGAAACTCCAAAAAATTGAACTTGCTGGATTTAAAAATTTGATTGACCACAGTTTCACCTTCGGATTAAAGAATCTCATTCAGGGTGAACGCAGCTGCGGGAAAACAGCCCTATTAGAGGCGATCGTTTGGTGCCTAGGTGGCTGTGACCTTAGCGGTAACACACGCAATGTGACGAAACGGTACAAAAATACCGGGACCAAGATGATGACGGTTACTACGTATTGGGAATTCCAGTATGCCGGGCAACGCCGGCATGAAGTCATCTCCCGTTCCGCGAGCAGGAGGACTACCATCAGGCGAAATCATCAAGTCGTCACACAAGAAAGCATTGACGAACTTTTTGGCTCCATAGATACCTTTTTGAGTGTTTTTCTCCCAGGGTACCTATCGGGGCTTCCGGCAGCCAGATTCAGTAATGTCATTCTTTCTATGTTGCCGTCTCCAGATGCAGATATCTCACCCCTCATGATGAAGCTCCAGGATCTGACGGAGGAGCTATCCGAAACAGAAGAGTATATAAAAGATAGGAAGCATAGACTCAGAACGATGAAGCTTCAGCAATCCATCTCGAAGGATGATCAGCTTCTGAAGAGTCAACTACAAGAATACGAAGCCAAACTAAGGGATATTCGCGGCTCATCATCGTTGGAAAAGCCTGCTTTTATTCAAGAGATGGAGAATGAACGCAAGGAGCTGGGAGAGCGATACCGTGCTTTAGTTGCAGAATGGCAAGAACTATTTAAACACTCTGGTCCGGTGCAGAAGCTAGAGGATATTCGTAAGGAATGTCAATCTCTTCTCGATCGCGGCTTTGTGTTAAAAGATGAAATTGAATCCAGCACCATGCACTACCAAGAGGAGCTGGCACAATTTCAGAATGAACAAATTGCTGAAGAACAATCACTCTTAATTGAAATCCAAAAACTAAAAAATCAATTGAAACTCAATGAAAAATACAGTAACAAGGGCCAAATGGAATTAATTTATAAAAATATAAAAGAAGCGCTGGAAGAAGGTGCTTCTGTAAAGGAGCAAATCCTCAGCTTAAAGGAAGATGCTGTCAAGTATGCTCAGCAGCAGGTTGACACAGCCAATCTTCATTTGAAGGATTGCTCCATCCAGATGACGAAAAAGGAGAGTCATGGACAGATTCTATTCAAGTATCAGTTGATGTACAGAGGAGTAGATTTCTATTCCTTGTCCGTCAGTGAAAAAGTCATCTGTTCACTCGAGCTTTCCGAATTACTATATCAGATCAAGCAGGAAAGCATTCCTGTCTTTATCGATGGAATGACAGAAGTGCGAGGCAATGTTAAGGCTCAGTTGTTCCTGACCAAACTCACAACCGATGCTACGATCATCGTGGCTTGAAGAATGTGGGAAAGTCATATATAATCGCAAGTATAGTAAAGCATGTTGATTTTCTCTGCTGACATGATCAAGCAGAGAACAATAAACCGCCGTTTGGTGGTATCGAAGAAGCCTTGAAGCAAAGAGTATGGTCAATTTTATTTGACGATGCCTTTTTTTGCGTTCAGGGCTTTTTTTATTTTTTCGAAACTATTAAAGGAGTTGACACCGTGTGGATCACATGAAAAAGGATTGGGGTGATGAACTCCAATGGATTCAGAAAGGAATACACCAAGTGGACGGCTACATCACAACTATCTCAAACCATTACTTGCAGCATCGCCTGCAAAATGATGAGTATGAGGATCGCATCTTTGATGAGCTCGATATTTGTTGGGCCATCATGAACGGCCGTATCGTGGAAGGATACGATATTGGCGAGCGCAATGGAAACAAAGATCCAGAGCGGATACTCATTGGTCCTTCGTTAAAGGAGCCATGGATTGTTTTAGCCGTGGTTCTACGATTGGATCGCCACTTCATCATAAAGACGGTATTCCCTGTGGATCGGGAACGATACCAGCGATATCTGGAAAATGATGAACGTCCGTGATAAAATAAGATCACAGGAGGGATGACATGTCTCAACGTGATCGGAAAAATGGGGGGTTCTTTGTGACCAACAAAAGAAATTTCACAGGAGGTACACTGGTTGTCACCCAGGTGCCTGCATTTGAAAACGAACAAATCTTAGTAGGTGATGCGGCGTTGATCGCCGGATATGCAAGACATCTTGCAGATTCCAAGGTGCTTGGCGAGGTGCTTGTGGACTTTGATACACTCAAGGCCAACATCAACCTGGATCAATTCCGGCCAACTCGATAAATCAACTTAATAAGAACAATGAAAAGAAGGTGCATACCACGCATCTTCTTTTTTTTGTATTAAAGGAGGATTATGAACGATGATTATAGCCGTTTGTATTCAAATGAACCGCTCCCTGATTGTGGGAGGGTATGCCGTCGTAAAAAAAGACAACAACAAAAAGGTGATTGATTTTGATGTTGTCAAAGGTGAGCCCCTACAAGTAATAGTTGGTGGCCGAGGTAAACGTGTACCCGATGAGTTTGCGGACTGGTGTGAGGAGCAACTGCTTGAGCTGTTTAAATCGCATCAAGTCCCGTTGAGTATCGGTCTGCATAACGCTATCGCATAGGGGAGAAAAACGATGAAAAAAATATTATTGATGAACCTTGGCGGATATGAAAGCCGTATGGATGAGTGTCTTACGCTTGCCAAGCAGCACGCGGACCTGATCTACTCCATGACAGGAGACGGATTGGTATTGGTTGAGCATCAACACTTGGTACCCGTCAATGTCCTGAGCCTGACCAGGTCAGAGCTGCAGATATGGTCCGATATGATGAACGAACAGATCAGCCAGCTGGAACATGCCCGAGAGGATATCGTTATCCTGGCAGCTGGCGTAAAGTATCGTGGTTTTATTCCGTTAGGAACGCAAATCGGCCAAGGCTTTCGGATCGGGGCGTGAGAACATGCTGATCAAGGAGCTCTCCTTCAAATGGCATGTGCAGCGGCCGGCAAAAGAGGTTATCCCTGTGCTGCTGCAGATCGGGCTCGTCCGTAAAGGAAAGCATTTGATATGGACAAAAAACATTGATCGCCATACCTTGGAAGTCGAACATCGCCAGCGCATGGATACTCCGGATTGCAGCTATTTTTGGATACGTTGGTATGACTCTGATGGGGATACTACACCAGAGATGCTGGAACGCATTCTCAGTGAATGGTTCTTCACCATACGAATGCACTTCGCTACCTTGTGTGTTAACTGGTTCCAGGCAAAAATTCAGATGGATCCCGTCCGGAAACCGCGTGGTTTTAGAGAATCCAGTCCATCCATTTGGTTGAAAATTGATGAAAGCCATGTGCTGTCGTTGTTTCCGGTGGCCGGGGGACTCTATTACTTTGAGGTCCGGCAGCGGGATATCAACAACCCCATTCATCATCATCGGTATCTCCGCTGGATGAGTGAGCTTAAATACAGCATTGCAGGCAAAATCATTCCAGACGATCAGATGAGTCTGGATATGATGCAATTATGATGAAGAGAAGAGGACATACTTGTACTAAACGAGTGTGTTCTCTTTCTTATTATTAGGAGGAAATCATGAACCTAATTTTCAATATTGCGTATTTCGGGATCCTTCTCATTGTCTTGTATCCCATTATCAGTTATCTCAATACGATCTTAGCGAGATTAATGGGGAGATATTTAAACAGCCTGTTTATCTGCAGGTGGAAGGGAAGCAATACATATGAGTTGTGCTTCCAACCCGCTTATGGCTTTTACTACGCCAGACCCCGAAGCTTTTACAAGAAGCTTAGCGAGGCTATTGAAGTCTTTGAGGCGGGGTATCCGGACACGATCCTTATCGGTGAGATGCTTTCATCGGTAACGGCCAAACGACAAGGACAGATCAGACGTTGCCATCCGCTTCTATTGTTTGGCTTTAAGGTTTCAGCAGATCTTGCGATACTGATGAATTTGGCCAACTACAGGAAAATGAAGTTCGTCACGCTGATCGCGAAGACACATCGTTCGGATGCCATCATAAGATACCAGCTCACTGGAGGCAGTCATTATGAGTAGGTACTTGTGGAAAACTCAGATAAACGATGGTGCGGTCATTGACATCAGCGGGCTCGCAGCACGGATGGGGTTCATCTCTACCATTGCCATGACGAAAGAATGCATGCTGCAGCTTACGGGGGTGGATTTCTACGTCCCCGAATCCAGGCGAAGAATTGAAGAATGCTTATTTACTCTATACGCGGTTAGTAGTATTTGCCCCGCAGGAAGGCTTCGGCCGTTCTCTATGTACATCGAAGATTCAAGACTGATGGAACTCACTGTCTATGCAGGGTTCGGGGATTATATGGAACCCATCATGGTTATAGATATTTCAAAAATTATTGCTGTCAAATTATAAAGTTATCATTCTCAGTCACGAGGGAGGTGTCTCTGCATTAGGGGAGGCGCCTCCCCTTTCTGCAGACTAGACGATGAGACAAACGAAAAAGAAGATAACAAGTCAGGTGTCCTGGAACTTCCAACCGGTATCCCCGGAATCCTATCACGAAGGTCGTAATGAAAGATTCCATGTGATTAATAACAGAAGGTACAACTCACACGGGCAACGTATCTTCCGTGATCTTCAGCTCTTTTCCGGCATTGGCGGGGGCTCCCTGGGTTTTAAAGACGCACTCGTTGAATATGGCGGAGAAACCGGTCGTTTTGAAAACATCATCGGGATTGATGCAGATCCAGGTGCCTGCCAAAATTACGAAGCCATCACCGGCTCAAAGTCTGTGTGCATGGATCTGTTCTCCAGGGAGCAATTCATCGCCTTTCACGGGGTAGAGCCGCCGGAAGGCTGGAGAGAGGTCACAGGACGTGATTTATTAGCAGCCTGCGGCTATATTTATCCGGATGTCATTTTTACAAGTCCACCCTGTAAAGGGTTTAGTGGGCTTTTGCCTGAAAGATCAGCAAAGAGCGCTAAATATCAAGCGCTTAATGAACTTACCATAAGAGGTATTCAGTTATGCCTGAACGCATTTCAGGATGACTTACCTTCATTATTTATATTGGAAAACGTCCCGCGCATTAGGACACGGGGGAAATTCATTCTTAAGCGGATCGAGAAGCTACTTGAGAGCCACGGTTATGCGGTTTCTCCGCAGGAGCGACGTGTATATGATGCCGGAGCGTTTGGCGGTCTTGGAGCTACCCGGAAGAGGTTTCTCCTTGTCGCCCGTCTGACGACGAAGGTGAGTAACTTCTTGCACTTGCCTGAAGCTCACCCGTTGAAGACGATTGGCAATGTACTAGAGCAGCTGCCACTACCAGGTGATTTGGTAGCAGGTGGCCCTATGCACAAGATTCAAAAGCTAGCCTTCAAGACAGCTCTGCGTCTGGCTCTTATTCCAGCTGGAGAGGATTGGCGATCCTTGAAACGGATCGACTATACAAAGCTGCGTCTTTTCAACATGGATTCTTCAGTATCCGTGGACATAGGTAACATGGAGCTAAACATCAACAGTGAGAACGGGAAGACAAACCTCTACCGAGTACAGCGCTATGACGAACCTGCGGGCTGTGTGACGGGATCAGCTGGTCCATCCAATGGTGGGACCTGCATAGCAGATCCTATGCTTAAGGAAAGAGACAGCCGTCATCCAGGTGTCTACAGAGTCGTGCCGAACAACGAACCGTCGCCTTGTATCACAGGTACCCGTTTTGGCAGCGGAGCGCCGGCTTATAGCGATAAGCGAACCGCCAAGGAAGCGATGGACCTGCTATTAGGTTGCAGTCCTCGTGCCGGGACATACGGTGTGCAAGAGTGGGACGAGACAGGTAAGACGGTGACAGGCAGCTGTGATGTTCATGCCGGCACGGCATCCGTTGCGGACCCTCGTACTCCAAATGACAACGAACGTGGGATCTGGATCATAATTTCGGAGGATGGTACCTGGCACCGACCGCTTACAACTTATGAGTTGGCCATGCTGCAGGGGTTCCCAACTCATCTACAAGATGGGCGTCCATTCCAGCTCATTGGCAGCAAAAAAGACCAAAAATGGCGAGAATGGATAGGGAATGCCGTTCCACCCCGAGCTGCGCAAGCTATTGCAGAACAAATGATGGCCACACTCATGGCCAGCGAGCAGAATGAATTCTTAATGACGTGGAATGAGGTATGGGTATCTCCTGTTATTCAATCCATGATCTATGACGAGCCCGTTGTATCGTGGGTCCACTAATAATTCTGGAGAAATATCAATGATTGGAAGTTGCGATCAGTGCGGTGAAGATAATCGGAAAATTAAGGAGCTTATGCACCATGGCGTAGCCATCATGGTGGTTTGCCGTTATGGATGTGATAGCAGAAGGAGCATTCCTTCTGCCGTGAATAGAAGAAAATTCTTTGAGGTTCACTCTGTTACATTGCTCTCCAAGAGCTATGAGGATTCCTTATGGGAAATCAAAATCTGGGACAAACGTAGAGTCACCAGCACCTTCTATCTCAATCGAGTGCACTTACAGCTCTGATTCAAAAATGTACGCACCCTCAGCAGATTTCTGAATTGAAACAAACAGTAATTTATACTTAAACGGAGGTATTTCATACTAATGAAAACACAGGAAGAAGTCGAAAATTTGAAAGAGAATTGGTTGAATGATCCTTGCTGGGATATTTCTCTAACCGAAGATTTTGAAGAGTTCGCAGAGCAGCTTCGACAACGTGAAATAAATGAAGCAAAGGTCGATGCGACTGCTGAGGACCTGGGAGTGAAGGGATTGTATCGCTTAATCTGCAGATTGGAAGATATGCAGGAAATTCATTCGGAGGCTATCGCTCTACTGACAGAGGGGAAATCCTTTGAAGCCTATAATGTTCTACTGAAAGGCCTCAAGAGGGAGACTATGCTGAAGGACCGAAAAACGGGAGCGGAAAAGCCTTAAGATATCGTAGTGAAGTTGATATAATTAGTATTATGTAAACTATAAAAAGGTGGGGATCTAGTCTTCACCTTTTTTGTTTACCTATCAATAACTATTCATGATTTCCTAGACCGATACTCTCCGAACTGCTATTCCGTTCTTCCCCCGGCTCCACATCAAAATTGGCAAGCTCTTTAATGACCCGATAGATTTTATACTGTTTTTGCTCTGACTGCTGCATCAATAACAAGATGCTACTCCATACCCATTTATGTTTCTCCAGCTCGTTATAATTACCCGTCGCAAATAGATCATATACACTCATATCTAATGATTTTGCAATTCTTTCTATAGTATGTATACGAAAATCCTTTTCTCCACGCTCGATTTGACCGATATAGGAAGCAGTCGTCCCGGATATCTCTGCCAATTGATCCTGTGTCCAGTTTTTGGATTTGCGAAGAAAACGAATTTTTGCCCCAATTTGTTCTGCAAATGATGAAGACATAACTATACACGACCCTTCTAGAGAAAGTGTAATCGAACTCATTAGAAGGATGGAGTACTCTTTTACGACTTTTTCTTTTAAATATTGTCCTGATGATAGATGTATGCTATAATTTTCCATTGAAATATAATTTTATAAAGGAATTGAACCTATTTACATATAAGATCTTTCGCTGGCACGTCAATTCCCATTAACTTATATTTATGGCGGTTACTGTTGAAAAGACGTATACTAAAAATGATGAAAAGAGGGATGAGATGACTTCAACAAATGACAAACATCCATACCCTGGTTTACATTGCCCAGTCAGCGGGTCACTCATTACAGAAATCGAAGCAGAATTGAAACGACAAGACCTAACTCTAAACGATTTGGCGCAACGATCCGGGATTAATCGTGGTATCATTACGAGTGCATTTACAAGTATCCCCCCTAAAAGCTTATCGATTAAACAACTCGATTTGATTAGCCTTACTCTTCAAAAGCCAGAAGGCTGGCTCTATGAGTTGTATACGATCGTCTGTTTTGATGAAGGTCGGGTGCACTGGAAGAAGCTCAAGGCTTTTCTCCTTCGATGTGTAGAGCTGGACCGAAATGAAATTATACAAGAGGTATTATCACGGCTTATGGAATCTGCTGTACACGTTCAAGATATCTTCGATCTAGCTGAAACTTTATATGCAGATGGAAAGAAGAAGGCAGCTATTCCATTCTACGAATGCGTTTGCGCTCACGAGATTAAGCAACATTCGGAAAGACTGGCCATTAGCCAATACAAGTTATTCCGAGCACGTCTAGGCGTTGAGCTAAGCCACAATCTTGAGTCAGCCTTACGATATTACCCGTTTCGGAATCGATTACCTGACCATTTCATGCTAGATGGCTTGCTGCAGCTGGCCAATGTATTTTTCACATTGCATAGATGGGACGAGGTATTTAAGATTTGTGACGAAATGAAGAAGATCGTTCTGGTACATATGAAGAGTAAGGAGTCTTTGAATACAGAACGGCACCTTGTGGTTTATTATGCTCAAAGCTTCATGTTAAAAGGTAATGCTTTAGAGTGGATGGAGAGATACGAGGAAGCCTTCGAATTTATTGCAGGCTATGAAGACCTTCATTGGTTTCCTGATCTGGACGATTTAGGAGCCAGAGAAGTATCACGTTTCCAAATGTTTGCAAAAGGAAATAGATTAAACCTACTAGTCCTTTTAGGGCATCAGAATATATTATTGGATTATATAGACTTTTTGAATGAGCATCCCGATGAGTGGCTGCCAGGATTACTGACAATTATGACGGCTGCTAATCGCCATAAGATGAATGTTGACCACATTCTCCCTCAGTTTCAGGAACGTATTCATGGCCTGCGATCTGGAGCCAGCCTGCATCATACCTACTATCAATCCTCCAGTTACATTAGGCGGGCCAGCTTATTGTTCTTCGAACTCGGGGTATATGAATTTGATCAACAAAGGTTCGGTGATGGCATCGAGTGGATACTTGAAGCGTTTGAAAAGTCTATAGCCTCCAACAACAAAGACTTGAGCATGAAAAGCGCTGCTTATATGGAGATTTTCCGTAAGGAAGCCAGTGCGAAGCAGCAGGAGGCGTACTTAGAAAAAATGAAAGGGGTTATTAATGATGCTAAAGCGCAGGATGAGTCGTCTAGTAGCAGTGTGCATTCTAAGTAGTGTTCTTCTGTTTGTTACCGGTGGCGCTGTTCCATCGCTTCCAATTCAGGAGGGCGGTCTTAGCATTACGACCTTGTCTCATGGAGACGGGTCATAAAGACCTGTCTTCACCCATTGGCCCCTGCAAATCGCAGGGGCTTATTCTTTTTGTAAAATGCTTATATTGTGAGTACCGCGGAGTTGGCAAGCGGCAATCCAGAAGACGTGTTCACCTATATTTTCCAGGGTGACACTGCTACTCCCCGGAGACGTCGCAGTTAATGTGGAAGCCAAGCCGCATCCCTCTACGAGCGATCAACGCGGTAGGTACCGTAGTCTGGAGTCGTCGGTTCTGCGGGTAGTGCATGCATCAGGAAAGCTTAGTGATACGTCACACGAACCCGCCTGGATATAAAGTCGGCCCTCAGTGTATTAGCCAAAGCTCAGGATAGGCGGGGTGTGCCCCGGGCCAGGCCATGCCGAGTAATCTTTGGGCGGCTTCGGGAGCTGCAGACACCGGAAGCGCCGACGCGGATCTCCAGAATTGTATCTGCGGGGGAAGATGCAAGCGGCCCACGGGATGGCCGGGGTCCGTTGGTGTGATCGTAGAGTCGTCGGAGCTGAAGACGGTAATGTACAGCTGATAACCATAAGAAAAACCACCGGAGCAATCTACCGCCGGTGGTTTTTCTTATGCTTGTGTGGCTTTCTCAGTCCGTTCAGCAATGTCTGAAGGTCGGCTTTAATGCCAACTACCTTCAGGAGTACTTCCAGATGCTTTTTCTCTCCTGTTATACAATTTTCAGCCTACTATATCTCCTAAAACTCCAGAAATCTCATTTCAATCCAGCCTTCATCGTTCCCCAGTAGATTGAACGGACAGCTAAATTCATTCCATCTCTCACTTTCAAATTACAATTTTTTTCTAAGTTCGCTAACGATCCGTAAAATGTAATAAAAAAGGATAAATGGGGGGATTGTTATATGAACGATATTCGACAAATAATTGAAGTGCAGCGGGCTGAGTTAAATCAATTAGCTACCGAATATGGGCTGCAAGATCCTCGTGTACTAGAAAAATCTCAGCAGTTAGATGCTACTCTCAATCACTATCAGCAACTTCAGTATCCTGAACGTTATAAGGTCTTGTGTCAAGACTAGGGTTGATATATTATATAGATAATAAAGATTCATTGATTTTCTTTGCTATCTATCGCATAGCAAAGAACAAAGCTACTACTAGCAAATGAAGTAGGAAGAAAAGGTATACGGGACTCGTATATCCATTTCTTCCTTTTTTGTTTTCCACAGTGGCGATCCCGGTCAGGGGAGTGTGTTAACTACACGTCCCCGCCTGACCGCGGGGAACTATTGGAGGAAGAAAATAATGACACAATTTACTATGGAAATGGAAAACTTCAATGAAGAGACATCCAAAAAGAGGAAATCTTTCTCGTATGATGCAGGCGAATACCTGCATGGAGCAAGGAAAGACCTAAGTATTGGGGTAAAACTTGATCGTGAATGGTTAAGAAATGCCGAACTAGAGGACCCAGCTGTTGCATTCAAGGCAGTGCGTAAGGAGAACCTGATCACGTTCGACATGGAAGAGCTCCGTAAAGCCGGTGTTGATTCTCAAACCGCGTATGCGATGAAGTTACTTTGGGCGAGAGTAGCTCCACACCCAGAGGACAAACCTGAGCAAAGAGAATTGTATCTAACGGCGATCCATGTTCTTGCTGAAAAGCTGTCCTTGGTTCGGAGTAAACCGGATCTTGAGACTGTCATAGCTGACATCCGAGAGGAATGCAGGAAAAACTTGAATGACAACAAGAAATGGATGTCCTTAGGCAAACGCTTCAAGTCCATGCTGTATGCTTCCCGACGCTCCGAAAGGAGCGGATTTACGCTCATTCTCTCGAGGGCTTATTCTGAAGAGGGTTCTAATTGGGCTTGGTCAGAGTTTAAGAAGGTCAAACGGAATGAAAGAAGAGAAGCCTGGAGACGTATGGTGCCTGATGAAGTCGTTCGGTTGTCTGGTCTTGATTCAGGTATCAAAAAGCCTGAGGATCTTGTTGAGAAGATCCGGTTCCGCGGGGCGCAATTTGGGAACTGGATGGATGACGAAGCAGGCAGATACCATCTACTGTGCTTTGGAAATGCCGTGACGGATCTGGCCGAAATTCTCGGGTTGTCTCGGGATCAAATATCGCTATTTGAACTGGGCATCGCTTTTGGTGCCAGAGGTAGTGGTACAGCGTCAGCGCACTTCGAGCCTTACTCTAGAGTGATCAACCTGACTAAATACAAGGGGGGCGGGTCATTGGCACACGAATGGGGCCATGCAATCGACTGCTACGCTTATGCAGAATCGCAGCGATATGCGAATGGTAAGCCCGGATTTGGCAGCTCTGATGACATGGGCTCAGCATTCCCTGCACTTGCTGATGCATATGAAGAACTCATGGAGAAAATTATAGAAGGCCATGGTGTCTTGAAAGTGACCGTACCAGAAGATTTGAAGATTAGTAACACTTATCCAAGGTTAAAACGGTATCTGAACAAAGCCGATAATAATGTCACTGAAGCTCTCGAGGCCATCAGATGTGTATTTAAGTACACTTCTGTTAAATTAAGAAAAATTGGAAACTATTTTGTACACATCCTACGAAAAGAAGGGGTTAAGGTGGATCAATACTTCATCCAAACGGATTACAGTGATTTCTTCCTTGATGCCAAAGAGAGGGGAGCTTATTGGTACCGCCCGCAGGAACTTTTTGCAAGAGCGTTCGAATCCTGGATCGAGGATTTGCTCGAAGCAAAGAGAATGACTAATACGTACCTGGTATGCGGTACAAAATGGGGACCCTATCCAACGGGTGAGGAACGGGTTCGTATACACGCTGCATTCGAAAAATGGTGGGACGTTTTGATCAGTTGTCTTTTCCCGAGCAGCAGGAAGACGCTGCTGGAGAAGAAAATTGAGGAGCTAAGAACTGAAATGCATACGACATCCTTGCATCATGAATTGGTTTCTCCAGTCATGATCAAGTTGTCACAGGAGCTCGATCAATTGTTGAATCAGTATAACAAATTCATAAGTTAATCTCATTGTAATGGTATGAGCTTGGGGGACCGCACGCAAAGCAGTGACTTGCTTGGGCGGAAGCCAATAAAAAAAGGAGATGAACGGAATGAAAATTAACACTTGGACAACAGCAAAAGGTGCTGCAATCGAGATGCA
Source organism: Paenibacillus enshidis (assembly GCF_042136365.1). Classification (NCBI taxonomy): domain Bacteria; kingdom Bacillati; phylum Bacillota; class Bacilli; order Caryophanales; family Paenibacillaceae; genus Paenibacillus; species Paenibacillus enshidis. The sequence goes on from NZ_JBHHMI010000013.1 coordinate 92,201, forward strand.
CACCAAGCACGTAACTGAGACAACTTGGACAGACGATTGGGGTACTACTCACTCCAAGCCAGACAACTTTGTTATTATCGACAAAGTTGTCGTAAACGACAATGTATACAGAGGGCAAGGTCTTAAACGCACCAACATAGATGGACAGCAATGTATCCATTTATACAACGACATGGCGACAAAAACGAAAATTCACGTCCAACTCCCAGACGATGTTAATCAAGCGGTTTGGGGAGAATACGACAGGATCGAGTCTGCCAAGGCGGAACGTCGAAAAGCCGCGGCAAAAGCAGACCGCGAGGAGCTGCAAACAAAAATCCGGAACGGTTACTGCACCAAATGCCATAGCTACTGCTATGGAGATTGTCAAGCGTAATAAAAGGAACCCTCATCCGGAGGCCTTATGCTGGGGCGGCCTGGGCGGGAAAACTTTTGAGAGACTTCCCGCCCTCCATTAATAGTGACTGCCCTCGGATTTAAGCACCGAGGAACTTGATTTTAATGGACTTTCCTTTATAATTCCAAAAATTAAATAGACAGAAACATACAAAAAGCCCACTGACCTATATTGGTTAGCGGGCTTTTTTCTCACTTAACGATAAATTCTACACGGGTGCCGTCCGGGTAGTCATCCGCGTATTTAACCATAATTTCATTGGTGGGATGACATATAAAAGGGAATTGGAAAAACGCAATCATAGCAATTATATTTGCAGTAGGTATCGGGATAGCGATAATAAACGGAGATTTCTTCGTTGAGCAATCCGGTACACAGCCCAAAGAGCCAGCTGTTACTGTCTCATCTGAGGACACGGTGCAACTCGAATTCCCTGCCGATCGGTATCCTGAGACAGCCAAGCACATTAAGGATGCTGTTGAAGATGGAGCTTAAGCAGTCTGTACAATCGACCGGTACGGAGTTGAGGAAAACCGCAAAGAGTCCTTGGAGGGTATACCAACCAAAAAGGGCTATGATCGTGATGAATGGCCGATGGCCATGTGTGCTGAAGGCGGTGAGAACGCCGATATCGAATACATAAGTCCATCAGACAACCGTGGTGCAGGGAGCTGGGTAGGCAATCAACTGGAGGACTACCCGGACGGCACCCGTGTAGAATTTATCGTAATATAAGTTAATCTTAAAGCATTGGTAAGAGCCCGCTGACCTTAATTGGTTGGCGGGCTTTTTTATGTTTCACTACTATTCAATTTTTGGATTTCGGAATTTTAAACTATAAACTGATCAAAAACTGGGATACGCAACAAGCCAGATTTGGTCCAGTTCCTCATTTTAACTTTTACCCTTATTCGCGGTTTAAGATACACATAGTCTTTGTCCTCACCAATCACGAGCTGCTGGCAGACGCCACGGAAAGCCTGTTTGTGCTCTGGTCCAACTCCTAATTCAATGATTCCAGCACTACGCATTTTGCCGGATAGATCGGGAACGGCTGCAAGCCAGCCAAATTCAGCCTTTTTGAATCCAGTGATATAAACGTCAGCATGAGTCCAGTTAATCACCTTTTTCCAGTCCCTGGACCGCCTGCTAACATACAGGCTGTCTTTACGCTTGCACACCATGCCTTCCATGCCCGAAAGCTCGATCTGGGCGAAAAGGTCTTCTCCTGCTCCTACTATATAAGGGATAATGCCAAAATTTCTTGAAGGAAGGGACAATCCGTGCAATATCTCCTTGCGCTCCATAAGAGGAAGCTTTCGTAAATCCCTCCCCCGATACTGCAATATATCGAATATTGCAAATGTGACAGGAAGCGTGGATGTGAGTTGTTGTATTTTTCTTGACTGCTTGGTGCTGAAGCGGCTCATCACTGCTTCGAAATCATTTAAACCAGTCGCCGGATCGACACAAGCCACCTCACCGTCCAGGATAACATCATCATTAAACGGTAAGTGCAACTCAGGGTATTGTTTTGTACAGTCATTGTTGTGACGGGTATATAGTCGAACAATACCGGACTGCTGCGAAAATATAAGACGATGACCGTCCACTTTTGGCTCGAAGATGTAATCTGAATGACTGAACGGCCTTGCCGCTGTCTCCAATAACATTGGTTGTAAAAACATAATAGAAACACCTCAGATTCAATTATAGCGCTCGACTGCATTGAATAGAGGCGGTAAGTTGTGGGATGGATATATTTGTTATTGATAAAGGAACTAATGTTCGTATATAATGAAAACATACGTTCGTGAGGGGATGAGGGTATGACATCTAAATACATCGGTCAGATCGTTGAAATTATCTACATGGATCAGACAGGGAGGCTGTCTCAGCGTAGGATTGAGATACATGGTATGAAGGATGGGCTTATCCGGGCAACGTGTCAATATACCGGCCAGCCACGGACTTTTAAAGAGGACAATGTGCTGGCATGGAAACCCATAACCAAGACAGCATAGGAGGTCAACATGCTATCAGATATAGAACGGAAGCTATTGCGAATCCTGAATAATTTTTCTCTTCAGAACCGGCGCATGCCGAATATAAGCGAGCTTGAGATCAAGACCGGGCGATGGCCGGAACAGATTAAGCAGGCTCTCGCAGGGCTGGAACAGGTCAATTACATTACCTGGGAAGATAAATCTTCTACCCAGAAAATTTTGATTATAGAGGCTTGGGAGCGGGAATCAATAAAACCGAAGTTCCAACAGCCAACTAGTTCCATTGATTACTGGACGCAATACTAAGGAGGAGATGTAATGTCAAAGAAAATGCAAGGGAATGGTTTATTCGAGAGTTCACGATTTATTCTCCCGGAGTTCAAGGAAGCATATCTAGCAAATATGAAGGAGCAGGAGAGACGCGGCAAGCCGGTCCTGGATGACCAGGAGGTGCAACTCATCGAGAAGGCACTGATCGAGTCATATAACCGCCGTACTCCGGTTACTGTGACTGTGTTCAACCCATTTGATGATGAGGTGCTGACTGGTATCGTTACTGCACTGAATACAAATCTCCGGGAGGTCAAGCTTATCCGGGGCGAAGATGATTTTAGCTGGATCAAACTTGAGGTAATTATTTCGGCAGCTACGTAAAAAATAAAAGCCTTGGGGATCTGCCCAAGGCTTCTTTTGTGTTATAATTTGGATTGGACAACGGTGGGAGTCACGGCGCAGCCTTCTCATGAAGGAGGTGATCGACGCCATGACTGCCCTTGATGCGTGCTTCTGGATCTTGAGATTAATTGCGAGAGTTAAACCTATGGTTTAACTCTCGCAAAGTTTACAGATGGATCAGAAGAAGACGTGACAAGGCAAAGCCCACCGCTAAAGGTTGATCGCCTTCGGTGGGTTTTGCTTGCTCTTAGCAACAAACGCGCGCCGTGAGGCACACCTCGTTGTCCTGAGGGAGGTTAGCGGCCTCCCTTATTTCTATTCTTATGTTATCACAATGAAATTATTCAGGCAACGCGATTGCCAACAGAGCTCAAAAAAATAACGATTCCTCCGAATTCTGTAACGAACATTACGGAGCTTACTTGCTCCGAATCATCGCCAGAAGAGGGCATTCTAGCCAAGTGACTGAATCGGTGTTCGTTAGAATTCCATGCGCTCCAAGATACTTTCGATAGCGTCCGCCGTGTCAGTTTAAGCGGAGGGTGAGGTACATGTACGCTGTGTCCGTCAGAGACTCACGTCCGGAACAATCGTGACGGCACGAATGAAAACTTCGGGGCGCCGGCGGCGAATCAGCTCTTGGCCTCTTCGATATCGGCTGCCGTTACGAGATTTAAGTGCGTTTCGCCGGTAGACGGGTCTCCGTATTCGACGGTAAATTCACGCCGCTCCTGCTCAGAATCTATTTCCACCCTGCCCCCCTAACCAAGCCTTGGAAACGATTGGGTCGATCAAGCCGTCCGCCAGCATTTCTGACGATTCCTAAAACGATCCCGGTCGCTATCCCTCTCGACGACGACGTCCGCCTGCTTCGCTATAATCTCGATGATCCGGCTCCTCACCTGAAAGATTCGCTATGCGCTAATTTTGATGTCCTATACATGTCCTCGGGCTTCTACCAACGGCTAATGAATCATAATTTTGCTGTTGGGGAGGGCCAGCCGTTTCCCACTCGCCCCCCCAGCCAGCAGGAATGCAAGCTCCTATACATGCTGATAACCTCTCTATACTACCAGTAAAGCATATTCGTTCACTGTTTAGCGATACTTTGTAGTAGTCATCCTATATAGATTCTTGGAGCTTAAGGATTCTATTTGGGGTGGCATTGGCCTTCTCCAGGATGGTTATGATTTTGATGGTGATGTAAATATTATTCTTTAAACCTTAATAAAAAGGAATAATTAATTAAGTATTTATTTGTTCTCAAAATTTGAGAAGGGCTATCTCAAATTCTGAGAGGGGCTATCTCAAATTTTGAGAGGAGGTCTCTCATATTTTGAGAAGCGAAACCGACTATGTAAATTTGAGACACGGTCTTTCAAAATTTGAGAGGCGGTATTTCTGTGGATAATTCGCCTCTGAAAATTTGAGAATCGACGTCTCTCAAATTTGTGTAGGCCGTCTCTCAAAATTTGAGAAGCGGCGTATGAATATTTGAGATGCTGCTTCTCAAAATCTGAGAGGCGGATTTTTCTTGTTTGATTTCCCATATTATGGAGAATGCAATGAGTAGCACTCATGCCGAGCGCAATTCCTCATAACAGCTAAAGAAGCGTGTCTCCATGCGCAGTTATGAACGTTCATCCCAAGATCGGTGGCTTCTCCTGCGGAAAAAGCAATAACGGTACAGGTTAATGCAACGAAAGTCGTCTTCCCAGATGGTAAGCCGGTGATGGACGGAAGCCGTGTGCTGATTCCTGTGCGCTTTGTATCTGAAGCTCTTGGAGCAAAAGTGGATTACAAGGACAAGACCGTGCTGATCAAGCAGGGGGATAACTCCATCACTATGAAGATTGACAGTGCAATTGTGACCCGCGGATCTGAGCGTATTCTGCTCGACGTGCCGGCTAAAGTGAAGAGCAACCGTACTTACGTTCCTTTGCGCTTTGTATCTGAAGCGCTGGGGGCTCAGGTGGACTGGAACGCAGCCAAAGCCTTGGTGACGATCACGACAGGATTCGCAGCCACGAACCCGGACACACCGAAGACTGAGGAACCAGGGCCCGTGTTCAAGCCGTTTGAATGGGAAGAGTACACCGAATTGGGCGAAGCCCTGTTCAAGAACAACATGAAGTACAAAAATGGCCAAGTAACGTTTGTCGTTCCTGAAGGGACCTACGCAACGTTTGAAGGTAATAAGCAGTCAGTAAAGCTTGTTCCAGGGAAGTCCTATACGTATCCTGCTGGAGCCGGGGCGATCTCGTTCTCCAAAATCTATGCGAAGGAAGATCATATTGAGAATTACGGACTGTCGTTGGACGTGAACAGCTACTACTTGTCCAACCAGTTCACCGATGTAAAGAACGATGTTGTTATATCGCATATCATTACCAAAAAAGGAAAGATGCACAGTACGGCAGGTACCCTCACTGAGGTCATTGCTGCAGCTCAGTCTCTGTAAGGTAGCGGCCTATGAAACGAGTCATATCCCTTGTAATAATGGCACTTGTTACTCTCTTTTCATCGTTTAAGGCCTCTGCAGAAGCTGCAGAACCGATGCTAAAACCTTATGTAGCTGGTGCGTGGGATTACGGAAAAGATAACTTTAACCTGTATGCCTATATACCAGCTCTGGATGCTACGGTTATGCGTCCCTTGGGAGCTGGCCAGATGGACAGGGATAATCATCTTTCCGGACGGAGCTACGACCAAGGTCGGAAACTATGACGTGTTCAATGTGAAGCGTAAAGCAGATGACCCGAATTTCGACAAGGAAAACGGCTTTGGCTTGGTCTTCAAGAGTCAGGCGGCGCTTGGCGATCTGTTCGACGCGATCATGGCCAATCAGAGCGTAGGGGACAATCAGCGGGCCTATTATCGCAATAACTTCATTCAATCAGTGAATGACCCTGATTTCAAAGATGGTAACCAGTTCTTATACACTGTCGCAATGTCGCCATTCTTACGAACTTCCGGAATTGTGCAACGTATGGGCATCAAGTTCACCGAAACGCGGAAGATTAGCGAGGACGAACGCCAGGCGATGTACGAGGTTACGCCGTGGCCGACACTGAGGGCGACAGCGGCCAACGGCAAGCTGAAGGTAGACTATAAGGGCTACGGGGTAGCTGAACGAAACATCCGCATTGTAGCGACCGCAAAAGGCGCGTTTCCGGATCTGAAGAACGTCATCAGCCTGACCGGAGGGAAGCTGATCAACACATCAGCAGAAGCCCACAGCGGCACGCTTCAGGTCGATTATGCGGAGCTGGCTGAAGCGTACGGCGACGAGATCGATGTCGTCATGGATGACGGCTACGGCCGTACGGTGGTGCAGACGGTGAGCCTTCCGAAGATACCGAAGGCCATGGACTACATCCCAACAAAGCTGACGCTGACCGATAGTAATCAGCTGTGGTTGAAGTGGAAGTATGTCGGTGAGGACTTCAAAGCCGGTGACTACATCGATGCCAGCGAACAAGGAAATCAGCATCGGTCCTGTGAAATGGACAGGCCGTGAAATCGGCTGCATAACATGACCCTTCACGTCGATCCGGAGGGAGTCGTTCCGGATGTGGACGTAGGGAACAATATCGCATCAACCGGCTGTATGGTAAACGGTGGAGTAACGAATTCCGATTCAGGCTGTAGTAACAACAAATCCACAGCAAAAGCTTCATCCAGATGGGAAATCACGTATCCGTACATTGTTCGCATATTACCGATTTTCAGGCCAGTTTGGGCGTACGAGGATGTAATCTATTCTGAGAACTTGACTGTTTCTACGGAGATCAATACACGCCAGGGAATCGCTACGGATAAGAAAAACCCAAAAGAAAGTGATCGTCATAGTCGGGGCAGATGGGCCATCATCCCCTATGCTAATCCGTAGAAGAATGAGCAAAAACCCTAGAAAAGACGCTGTCTTGCGTTGTCTTACAAAACCTGTTGACGTTACCGGTTAGAAAGGTTTAGAATGAAACTGTAAAATATCCTAACGGAGTCCGAACCCATTAGGATCATCGGTACAAAAAGAACCCCCACCTTCCAATAGGGGTTCTTTTTGCGTTTATAAGTGAATGTAATGGGTAAAAATTTTGAAAGAGAAGCTTAATACCTCTCCCCTGGTCGCTAGCTGAACGCCGAGTAGGATCTGGGCGTGGAAACTCACCTTCCAAAGTTAGATCCACGTCCAACACGGGGTAGATTGGAGCTGAGGATTAAGCTTCTCTTATTTCCGAATTAGAGTCCGAGTGTCAAAAGAAGAATCACTCGGATTAGCCAGTAACAAAGCATTGCGGACCAGGCCGCACACTGAAGAATCAAAGTTATCTTCTTTAATTTTTGCACCATGTAGTATCACCGATAAGCGTTCAGCTGCTTCGACTCTACCGCCTTGCGTGTTTTAATTTTACTGCCTATCCATAGCATATGTAAACCCAACAATTGTCTTACCCCTGTCGAACCCCCTTCAACAATTTCCTATACTCGCGAAACGAAAATGATCAAGTATCTACGGATGTTGCCCACCCACTTGCAACAGATTTGCTTACTGAACCACCCCGTTAGATTTCAGCTGCCGGCAGCGAAAGCAAATAGCCAACTTAATTGTTTGCAGAAAGTAAGTGTGTGGCTGGTAAGAGACCTTACTTCTAAGTGAAGCGTAAGTAGTGGAGGTTCATAGAGACTTATGGTATAATGATGTGCATCACGACAATTAATTAGTTTTCTCTGCAGACGAGTGATCCAGCGGAGAACATGTAGGTAAAATGAATAGGTCTATTTAAGTGCGCGCCACGAGACATACAAATACGTATGTCTCTTTTTTGCGTCTAAAAAAAGGAGATGAATAGATGAAAATGGTTGAAGAATGCAGAGCAATGATTAAGAGAAAGGCTCGATTAGCTGCGCTTGCCACGTTAATCCCGATTCCGGGGATTGATGTATTCACCGATGTAGTGCTATTAAAGCAATCTATTTCTTACATTGACAGTAAGTTTGAAAGATTTTTCGGTAGAGGACCTGATCGTTAAGGAGTGGGTTCGTCCAATTGGGGCAAGTAGAGGCTGTGATGGTGGACCCATCTGAAGATGAGGAGGATACAGATGAATAATCCTTTAATGGAGAAGCTGCTGGAAGTATTGTTTGAACTTAGTAATGAGTGTGAACAGAGCTGGGAATTCAATGACTGGCTATCTGAACAAGATATCTTCGCTAGAAGTATAGATGAGATTATTTTAGGTATGTTAAATAACAAAAATTAAGTCTTTGACTTGCAAAAATTTGTCATATAGATTTTAAGAGCCTTTCGAATCCGTCTGCCGGTTTCGGAAGGCTCTTTTGCTTGGAACATGAAACTCTCTATTCTTTATGCTCCTGCTGGGAGTTCTTTTATCGCAGCGAAAAAGCTTGTGACTTTGTCATGAGTAGTTGTAACTAAATCGTTTCAACTTTAAGCTCTTTGAATTCTGCATCAATTTCTTGCAGGAATAATGTAATCATATTTACATATCGAGCCTGTATCCATTCAGTCACGAATGGAGTGGGGCAGAACAAGGTGTGTGTAAGGCCATCCCGAATAATTAAGCAATGCTTGAACCAAGTGTCAAAGCTGGGTTTTGATACTTTGGTGAGGAGAAGTTCACAAAGTGAATCCCATAACGCTTTATCTTTATCGGTCTGCTGATCCTCCAGCAGCCGCTTTCTAGACTCACGTTGTTCACCTAGCTCCTGATCCCCTCTATGCTTTCTAACCACCGTTCCGTTTTCCAATGCCTGATCGTAAATGACACTATAATCAAGGCTGCGTTCCAGCTCCGCAGGATGGTTCGTAAGATTCACCAGTTTTTGCATGTACTTATCATGATCCACTCTGAGCTCATTAGGTAGCCCATCGTATAAATCTTGTGGAAGGAAGGGGACCTGCTTTCTTACTTTAAAGAGTGGGCTCTCTTCCATATTATTCTTGTCTATATTGATGCAGTTGAACATTACCACAAATCCATATTTTTCGAGCAGGGCCAAATACTTTTTGAGTGTATTGCGGGACTTGTGCATTTTCTTACCAATGAGGTCGAGATCCGGCCAACAATAATCGAGCTCTCCGTAACAGTATCGCTTAAGGTGCATATACAATGCTATCCCTTCGGCGAATAGGAAATGTCCCCAGTAATCTAAAATATAGTTACTTAGGAGGGTAATATTACCGTCCATATATGGGATGGTCTGGCCATGTTTGTCCAAACTGAATGAACGAACATCTTCTTCTTTAAGGTAAATCCGTTCGAGCTCTTTTTTGGTATATAGCTGCTCGGAATCCCCAACGCGGCGATTCTTTGTCTCTGATTCGCCAGTAGGTCGGTATCTATAGTAACTTAACCTAAAGTGATTCCCTTTCAGATTTTGTTCCATCATAACAAAACTCCTCATATTCATAAAATAAGGCAGATCGAATAAAGAGGAGGGACTTCACTTTTCAAACAGACTTATGGTATAATGCTCATAGAATGTTTTTAAGTGAGTTCCTACTCTGTGACATTTTTAGTCCAACGCTTGGCGGCCGATAGACTTTAAATGTTTGGCGATTAGGGGCTTTTTTTTATGTATTTTAATGTAAAAAAACACACATTTTAAATGTGTGCAGCAAAATAAAGGTATAAGGGATGAACAGACAGTTCGCCCTATACTCTCCTGCACGCACTAAGAATATATCATACCTGTAACCGACAAAACAAGCGAAATTATGGCAGGGACCGTCAAACTAAATAGTTGTTGTCTTATACTTTTGCTATATGCTATAATGAATTCAACTTCATATTTGCACGCAAAAAAGGGACACTTCAAGTGTCCTTTTTTTTATTTACCCTTAGTTGCATCTCTGCTATAATCGAATTAATTAATTGATTTTGAATTTTCTTCGTTCCTTTCGCGCAACGAAGAACAAGAGCCGTAATTGGCATATAGATATGGAAGGATAAATGTATACCCTATTTGGTATGCCTTTTTTTACTTTCACGACAACAATGGCCCCTTCGAATCCATCGGAGAGGGCCTTTTTATATTTCATTGTCCCTTCTTGGCGGGATGGGACAACATTTAAAAAGGAGTGATCAAAATGATAGAAAATATGAAGCTAAGAAAAACGAATAGACCTGGGTGGTTCGAGATCCGGTCATCTTGTCCAATTTGTGGAGAGAAAACCTGGTGCAGAATAAACCCTAAAGAAGGTATCGTCTATTGCATGCGCATTCCTTCAGATGAATATCACGATTCCACCATTGGCAGACAGTATAAGCACAAAGTGGACAAAACATCAATTGAACCAATAACTCCAGAAGAGTCCGGGGATGTGAAGAAAAAGGATCTTCCTTATCTAGATCTGATTTATCAGACGATGCTCTCAGAAATGAATCTTAATCCATTTCATTACGAGAATCTTACTGTGAAGAGAAAAATGACCGATGAAATGATTCGGGTACGTCAGTATCGTAGTCTTTCCGCTGATATTAAAAGCAAGGTGCCTATAAGAATAGGTGGTCGCCTACGGAATATGGATTCACTTCTCGGGGTTCCTGGCTTTTATCAATCAAATGGAAAGAACGGTCCATATTGGACTATGGCTGGTGCTGAAGGGATGATGATCCCTTTCAGATCAATAAGAAATGAAGTAAGTGGCTTTCAAATCCGTCTGGATCATCCTCGTCTATTCTTGCGTTTTAAAGGTGTAAAGCCTAGCGGGATTGAGGTTAAACTACTCCCGAGCAGTGGATTAAAAGGGACGATAGTAGAAGAGATGGAATCTCAAAACGGACTTAGAATGGCGTATTGTGAACTGCATATCAATAATGTAGTCACTAAAGCCACGCTTACTGAAAAAGAGAAAAAATCAGTTAAAGGCTGGGGAGAGTATGAGTCTATTTCAATTGAACTTGTACAGGAAGACAAATACCAGTGGTGGAGTAGTAGCAATAAGCCTTGTGGCTCTAGTATTGGTGGCCCACTGCCGTATCACCTGGCACTGCCGGTTCAGTTGCTAGATCGCTGGACTGGTGAACTTGCTAGTGATATAGCAAGCTGTGACGAGGTTTGGATCACAGAAGGCCCAATCAAGGCGGACAAGGCAGCTGATGCTCTTCAAAAGCCTGTGATTGGTTTACCTGGGGTTGGCGCGTATTCACTTGCGATAGAGCCCTTAAAAGAACTTGGTTGCAAACATGTCGTTTTAGCGATTGATGCGGATGCGGCTGTAAACCCAAAAGTCGCTGAAACCTTGGAACGATGTGTAGAATATTTCGCAAAAAAAACCGACATGAAGCTGTCTTTAGCTATCTGGGATATGTCAATTGGTAAGGGAATAGATGATCTAACCGATTCCGGCTACCTCCCTCAGATCATTTGCTTGGTGGAGTCAAAATCGAATAAAGCTGCTGTTTAAAGCAGCTAAAGAGAGGGAGTCATTAAATTGATGAACCGTGTAATATTGATCGGCCGATTAACTAAAGATCCTGAGCTGAGATACACCCCTGCGGGCGTTGCCGTAACTCAATTTACGCTAGCCGTAGATCGTCCATTTCAAACGCAAGGTGGACAAAGAGAGACAGATTTCATTCCAGTTGTGGTTTGGCGGCAGCTGGCAGAAACGTGTGCTAATTATCTCCGGAAAGGGCGATTAACCGCTCTTGAAGGACGTATTCAAGTCAGAAATTATCAAAACAATGAAGGTAAGCGTGTATATGTGACTGAGGTAATTGCTGACAATGTTCGTTTCCTGGAGTCTAACCGCAATGGTGGAAACAGTGGAAGTAATGGTGGCAGCAACAACAGAGGGCACGATCAGGGCAAAAACGATCCGTTTTCCGATGACGGCAAACCGATTGATATTCCAGATGATGACCTTCCATTTTAATTACGCATCATTGCAGCATGGCTGCTAGACTCGTTTGAAAGCACAGAAATATCAAGCGTTTTTAATACCGTGGTCCTGCGGATGATGCCGGACTACATACAAAAGGATGAAGTAAGAAACTTTATCCAGAGAAAGCCAGCCCAATCTTAATTGGCCGGCAAACTGACGCCTTAGACAAAAAGACATGTCTAAGGCGTCTTTCTATTTGAGGAGGAATCAGGATGTATGAGATCAACGCAAGGTCAACGTTAAGAGCCTTCTTACGCAGGCTAGAAACAACAGGAAGGACTTTAACGGCGAACGGTAAAGCCAACATGTATGCGGGGAGAGATCAGTTCACGCTGCGGTTACGTGCCGCTGGAAGTGAACGGCACATCGTATTGAAGTACACTCAGATCCGGGCAGCTCTACAGCTCACCTACTACGAAAGAACAGTGACCAGAAAGGATCTCGAAGTCTACACGAAGGGTGCAAATAGCGCTTTACTGGGAGTCTTAATCGAAATTTTTGCATCTCAAGGGAAGATAACACGGTCAAAAACGGGTCTGGTTCGCCTTACACTGCGTGGAGTTAGATACTTTGTTGCCGGCTGTGATAAGAGTGTGCAAGATTTGATGGTAGCTGTAGCTGCAGGAGCGAAGTTCATTTTGTTGACTTATGCCCATATTCGTAGCCAGCATGCCTGGAAGCGGCATGTAGATCAGTTAGGTCTGAAGGTACTGCTTGATAGTGGTGCCTTCACCAATTGGAAGGCGAAGAAGAGAGGGGTCCCGTGTCCAGACATCTTGTTAGAGGATTATGCCAAATTCATATTCGACAACCGAGAAAGATTGTATGCTTGGTTTAACTTGGACATTGTTGGTGATCCAATTTCAAGCAAAAGGAACGAGGAATACTTAAGGGCAGCTGGACTGACTCCAATACCCGTCTGGCATGCAGGAGGTAGTCTTGAAGTACTGAGGCAAATGGTCAATGAAGACCATGCCGTCATTGGAATTGGAGGTACTGTAGGGATGAGCGAACGAAAGCGGAAGCAAGTATTCGATGAAGTGTTTCAGCTATTCCCATCTCAGAATTTTCATTTCTGTGGTGGTAGCAGCCGACTACTCACACAGTACGAGTGGTTCAGTGCGGACAGTATCGGTTGGCTTGCTCCACGTATGTATGGGGCAATTATCACGGAAAAGGGGCAACAAAAAGCGCCAGTATCCATGTCTCCAATAGAAGCAATGTTCCGTAGCTGCAAATATTTGCTTAGCCTGGAACAAGTATCTCAATAGGGGCCGTTGTGGCGAATTCAAGAAGGGAAATGTAAAAGCATTTTGCTCTTATGCTATTTGGATTTAATAGGGAGTTGGCTATAATAACTGTTAGATAGTTCATATAGCTATGATGGTTTAGATTTGGCTGATAACCTGATGCAGAGGTGAATAGATTGTTAGAAGATGCTAAGTTCAATTATCATGGAGTATTGGGGCAATTTAAGGATGATTTCGATGCTGTCATCAAAAAGATGCGGGATCAGATGAATCATCGACAGGAATGGAAAAAGAAATCGTATACCGAAACCATTAAAAATTTAGCAGGCAATTTTAAATATGCAACAGTATTGAGCAAATTGAAGCTGAGTGCTCTCCCGATTATAGGTGGTGGCTTAACCTGGATGGTTGCTTATGTGAAGGCACAGCCTTGGTGGGCAATTGGTTTGTGTGTTGCAGGGGTAGTAATCCTATTCCTGCTCAGTATCTATTATTTCCAAGTGAAAAAATATCAGCAGCGAATGGCAACCATCCATGATCCAGCTTTCCATCTAGGGGCTCTGGAAGCCTTAAGGCCGAAAGAGTACGAATTCTGGGAGCGGTTTATTGGTTTTGATTATGCCGGCTTTTCGTTTAATGGTTTATATGATGCACTTGCGAGTAACATGACGGATGCAGCTCTATCTCATGTTGCAGGGATCGCAAAGGGGAGCATTCAAACCTTACAAGATGTAATTGAAGCACAGGAATCTGATATTGAGGTCTATAAGGCCTCCATCAGCGTCTATGAAGGTGAAATAAGCGAATATGAAAAAGCTGTTTCTCATTTAGTTAAACTGTTAAAATCCGTAAATACGAATGTTTATCGTCTCGTTAACCAGCGTCTTTCCCTTCACGACTTGGACTTTATACTACCATTCACCATTTATTGGATTGATGGGGACAAGCTTCGTCTGATTATGGACAAGGGAACGTCCGGGGCAAGTAAGGAAACGTTGTCCATCAACGATTCCAACGAGCTTCGGTATGCAGCAGTTGTAGCAGCCCTAAACCCAAGTAAGGAAGGGATAATAAAACATACCCCCTACCCAGGGCGAAACATTCTCGCTTTCACGATGAGAATGCAGTATGACGAATATTGGGTATGGAGTTTCCACTATGATGACGATGATTATGTTGCCACATTGTTCCTGAATGACGAAAATGGTATAATAGAGTCAAAAGAGATTCGTAGATTAATACATGCATTTTGTTTGGTATTGCAATCTCATCGTGTTAATCTAAAGGAGGACGGCCATGATGTCCATGAAACAGATGCCAATATGGCTTAAAGAACGTTCCCAGGAAGAAATTATTAATAGCCGTCGTGAAAAACGGCATGAAAGACTAACGCAGTTGGAAAGAAGGTCGGCAATAACCCAAGAAAAGGTTGAAGCTGCCTTGAAATTAATTCGTAAACTTTAAAAAATTCTTTTAAAAGCCCCGGAGAAATCCGGGGCTTTTCGTTTATTCCTGTCATTTTTCGGAAAGTACTAGATTCAGTACTTGAAGGGAGTGAGCGTATGAAAGAAAAGAAGAAAGTCATACCGTTTATATCGCGTCCTGTTTTTATTCCAGATAAAAGCCAGGAGGAATTGATTGAAGCAAGACGTAAAAAGCGCAAGGAGCTGCTGGAGCAGATCAAAAAGAAAAAAAAACCTTAATAACTGCGTACTTTAAGCTGTCGTAAAGCTCAGCAAAGAAGAGGTATGGTTTATACCACTCAGTAAGCTTTATTTTCACGAAAACATACCTTATTGCGATTAAAATATAAATAAATTGACGTAATAGGCGTATGTATCAAATAATTACCAAGTGGTATAATACCGAATATTAAGATTTCTTTATTTTCTCTGTCTTTGTGATAGAGAATAGGAACACACTGAGGGACACTCTGTGTGTGAAAAATCCAGAGGCAGTCAAAGCCGGAAAAGTAGATTAGCATGCATTTGTATGCTTTTTTCTATTTTTCCGGCTTTTTTTATGCCCACAATTAGGGAGGACAACAATGAGTGTAGTATTAGAACAGTTAAACTCACAACAGGAAGAAGAAACGAGTCAGGTTATTGATTTCTCGGTGGAACAAAACAGCCTGAGTCAGGCTTTTCAGCTTTGTGCTAGGGTTATACCCAAAAATAGCCATGTACCTCTGTTGCAGTGTATTAAGTTGGACATCATTCAGGATAAGCTGTTTATTACGGCTATGGATATTGAACAAGGTGTTCTACAGGTCCTAGACATTGTTAATCAGGGGGATAATGGCAGTTTTCTTTTACCGGCCAAGGAAGGAATGGAACTAATCCGAAGGCTACCTTCAGGTACTATGAAGTTTACAAAAGATGGAATGGAACTGGAAATCCATCACAGTAAAAAGAAGAGCACAGCTAAGTTGCGTGTACTTGCAGCGGATGAGTACCCGCTTCTTCCAGATATTAATACTGGGATTACCTACAAACTCAGCTTAAAGCACTTGAGTCAAGGTGCAGAAGCAGCTGAATTTGCGGGGACTAATGCCAATGTACCGGTACTTACCGGCATTCAATTGTACAACGATGAGGGAAGGATCGCATTTTTAAGCACCGATCGCTACCGAGTCTATCGTTACATTACGGATGTAGAGTGGGGGAGCCATGAGCCTAAGACGTATTTAGTCCCGGCACTGTTATTTCAGCGCTTTGTGGATGTTATCCCCAAATCCAACGATGCTATTGAATTAGTACTTACGGACAGACGGATGTTCCTTCGAGCTGAAAATTTAATGTATTTTGTAAGCTTGCTGGATGGTACGCCTCCGAATGTTGCACGTGCTTTTACTCAGAAAAAGATAGGACATCAGGTTACGATGTCTCGGGAAGAACTTTATCAAACCCTGCATTTGGCACTATCTATGGATTGTTCTGACAATCGGATAACGCTCCAGCGTAATGACATGGGCTTATTCTCGATATTTGGGAAATCCGATTACGTTGAAATTAATGAAGTTTTTGAAGATGTGCTCCTCGATGATGATTTTCCTGAAGTCATCTTCAACGGCCTATTCACAAAAAAGGCAATAGCTGTGACCGAATCGGAACAGGTCACCATTACGGTAAAGGGACCACTAGATCCTGCCTTTGTCACGTTTCCAGAGGTGCCGTCGATTGAGCTCATTATCCTGCCGATCCGTCCAATTTCGTTATAAGAAAGGAACAAACCCTATGAATATTTGGTTGCCTGATGGAAATCTTGAATTTTTACGGAACCATAACGACTTGGTTGTGCTTGTAACTAAGCACATTGGGGATGAGGCAGGGAGAATGGTCCAAGAACTCGTGCATCTTAGTGACATTAATGCTCACAAAGTCGATAGCGACTTTAAATCATATGAGTCGCAAGTTGAATCAAATCAGCATGCTTTTGAGGAAATTGGCGAGGTACTTGACCGAATGGAGCAGCAGCTTGCAGCTGCACGGATCAATAAAAGAGTGTTGTCCGAGCTCTGTTCGAAAACGCGGGTGCTAGTCTCGAATCAACTTTGATTGGTAGATATATACTTAGTACTCACCAGACATATGTTGATGCATATCTAATATCAAATTCAAATATATAAGGCAATCTCCCAAAACTGAGCTTGCCAAATTACGAAAGAGCTGTGGAAACAGTTCTTTTCTTTATGGAGGTCAACAATCATGAATGAAATGAAAGGCATGTTCTCACGAATTATTAATAACAAAATTCGTATGGGCAATTTTGAAACCATTGAGGAAGACCTGATTGGTCTACGGAATCTGCTGAACTATCCGGAGCGCCCTTTTTCCATTGCTGACCTCTGTGCTGGAAGTGGTCGGGCACTTGAGAAACTAGCTGAGGGGAGCAGCGCCGTTACCTTTGGGATTGAACCCAATGAGAACAAATATGTGGAGCTCCGCGATAGAGCTACCCATGCCTTATTCGGTGGATATGAAGAATGCCGGCTGACGCGGAACTTCTACAATCTATTGTACTTGAATCCACCTTACGATGCCGACAGTGATCAGGAGGGCGAATCTGAACGGAAGGAGAAGCGGTTTTTAAGGCATCTGCTTCCCGCTCTAAGTATCGGGGGGGTGCTCATTTACAATATCCCTTTGTATCGTTTGGAGAAGAGCATCGCGAGCATCCTTGCCGCGAACCTGGAGAACATCCGATTGTATCAATCCCACGATTCCACATTTAAACAGGTGTATATCATCGGGAGAAGGCGAAAATCCATTTTTATCGATACGGATGAGGCTAAACGATTGATCGCCATTCGGGATGGAGAGATCCCGCTGGTCAAGCTTCCTGATGAGTATACTCCCCTGTACCAGGTGTATGAGGGGAATGTCCGGCCGAAGCTTTTCCGTTCCAGCAGGGCAGACGTGGATCAACTGCGGAAGATTTGTCTTTCTTCTCAACTGGTTCAACGTAGTATGCAGCTTTGCAGCCCGAAAAGACCGGCTGCGAAGCTGCAGCCCCTTCTTCCAGACAAAGAGATGCACCGGGTACTTCGAATGGCTTCTGGAAAACTGAACGGAAGAGTCGGGCAAGGAGAATTCATCCATGTTCTAAAAGGGATTGTAAAGAAGGTAGCGTCGATCGGAGAGCCAGATGAAACGGATCATGAGATCGTCCAAACGGAGACCGAAACCTTTAAAATCACATTTAAACTGGTGGATCGCAACGGAAATATCAAAGTCATCCACGGATAGGGGACCGGCAAAATGAAAACAGTTGAATTTTCTCATAAAGACATCTTCATTAAAGTCCATGTGTCTCTAATGGTATATGAACAGCAAGCTGACGGCGGTGAACTGGTGTTTGCCGTCGTAATCGATATTGACTCACGTGTTCAAGCTCTCTTTGCGCAGTTTCATCATGCTAAACGAGAGGATGCATCATTTCGCTTGAGACATGCCAGAGCGATTGGTGAACAAAAGAAGGATGAACCTGGTATTCGCATTACAAGCAAGGGAAGCTATAAGCATCTGTCCCATCGGGAGGATGACACCTTTGTTACAGGGATCATTACTAAAGAACAGACAATGGAAAGAATTGGGGATGAATACATCGTGATGGTCTGGGATGGAGAGCTCCACGAAAAGGTATTTTGGAGTATTGAACAGCATTACGAAACGCCGATGCTTCCTGAGTGGATCCCGTACGTGCTGGATCAACTAAGTGAGCAAGATAAACTGAAACAGTTACATGTGGAAGACTCTGATCAGGACTATCCATTGTTGCAAGCCTATAAATTAACGGCGAGTGAGGATGACCTGGATACGATCATCAGCATGGGTCTTAGTTCCGGAGCTATACACATTTGATGAGAGAAAAGGAGATAACTATGAATACTCAATTAACCAGCTGGGATCAGGTTGATAACATCGGTGATTATCTGGGGATGTTTGGAAACGACTTAATCCGTCGTCTGAACGAAGAATATATCCCGGTTCACCACCCAGTCAACGATCCTTATCTCCCTATTCTAGACGAGATCCAGCGGCCGCTTTTTGCGGCCCAGGCTCATGTCGTGACTGCACTTTATAAAGGATTCCAGAAAAGTCGCAGATTGTTGGTCTGCGGGGAGATGGGGACGGGAAAAACGTCCGTGTCCATCGGGGTCTTCTATGCTGCAATTCAGACCATGCTTCAGGGAGTAGGTCGGGTTTTGTACATGGTGCCGAATCACTTGGTCAAAAAGACCAAACGGGAAATCCAGATGCTGCTGAAAGACAAATGCCAGGTGACCTTTTTAAATAACTACAAGGACGTCCTGAACCTAAAGGATTCAGGGGTGTTCAAGCAAAAGCCCCGGAAAATCGAGGTCTATATCATTGCTAGAGATACTGCAAAGCTGGGATTTACGTATGAGCTGGCAGCTAAGCGAGTCCAACGGACCTACAAGAAAAAAGTAGAGCGCAAGGGCGCTGAAGACACCTTTTATCCTACCACTGCTTTTAGCGGCTGGGTATGCCCGGAATGTGGTGGACAACTCATGAAGGAGGTAGACGACAGTCTACTTCCTATGGAGGATGAGGATTTCTTTGATAAACACGGAAAACCCGTGCGTCGTACCTATAATTTGAAATGTACAAATAAAATTAAAAAGGTTTCAGCCGTTCACTATGAAGTGGACCCCGATGGGCGGAAGATGAAACGGGTTGAATTTAAAGAAAAACTTTGCGGCAGCCCGTTGTGGCAGGCTAAAAACAGAGATAAACGTAATATAAGCGGAGAGTTAGTAGGAGCAACCGGAGGAGCTCCACGAAGAGTATCTCCAGCTGACCTCATGAAAAGGTATTTTAAACGTTCCTTCGACCTCTGTATTGGAGATGAGTGCCATGAGCTTGCCGGTGGCAGCGCTCAAGCACATGCCTTTCATGTATTTATGAATTGTGCCAAGTATTCGCTTGCTATGACGGGTACCTTATCAAACGGGTATGCTTCGAGTCTGTTTGAATTATTCTTTCGGATGTTCCCGCAGCGGATGATCGAGAATGGTTTCCGGTGGGGTGAGGTGTCCAAATGGATTGATTTGTACGGGGTAAGAGAGAGAACGGTCAAGATCAAAAAGGATAACACGTTAAATAGCTCCAGTAACGGTACAACGAAGCGAGTAAGCGTCAAGGAGCTGGCTTCGATTGGTCCGCAGCTATTTACGGACTTCCTCAGTGATGTTGCCTGTTTCATTCAGATGGGAGATATCTTTGAGGTGTTACCAGAGCTCAAAGAAGGGCCTGTAAATGTCTCGATGGAAGGCAGCCGTACCTTTATGAACGGCAAGGCCAGAATCGAGCGAAAAGCGGGAAAGAAGAAGCGGAAGATCTGTAAAAGTATGCGGCTTGTAGCTCCGCCCTGGTATCTCGAAGCAAATCTGAACATGGTTGAAAATTTGTTAAGACAACAGATTGACAAGGATCTTCGAGCCACAGGACAGTCGCTATTATTAGGTAGCCTGGTTAACACGCTGCTTAGCTATCCGGATCTCCCTTTTAATTTTAATGGAATCTACCATCCGGATACAGGGGATTGCATTGTACCTGATCATTATCGATTGAGTGATAGGGTCATCTATCCTAAAGAGCAGCAGCTGCTCAAATTCGTTAAGGGACAGTTAAAGTTAGGCCGAAAAGTCTGTATATTCTCCGTATTTACTGGTAAAGGTGGGACTCATGAGCGGTTGGAGATGCTGCTGCAGGAGCGAGGAATCAAAACCGCTATTCTACGTTCTACAGTACCCGGGAAAGAGCGCGAGGAATGGATCGCCGCTCGAGAGCGAGAAGGGGTGCAGGTATTACTTACGCACCCTAAGTTAGTATCAACAGGACTTGATTTACTTGGCTTCCCTACATTGTATTTCTATCAGACGGGCTATAAAGTCAACGATATTCGCCAAGCTTCAAGACGGCATTTCCGGATCGGTCAAAAGAATCTCTGCTTGACACTATACAGTGCTTATAAGAATACAATGCAGGAGCTGGCGCTGAATCTAATGGCGGCGAAGATGAGTACGGCCATGGCTCTGGAAGGGAAGTTTAGTCAGGATGGGTTAAGTGCGTTGACCAGTTCTGCCGGCGGAGGCAGTATTGCGGCGGAATTGGCCAAAAGGTTTGTTGGTAATCAGGTTGAGGGAGTAGAAAGTGCTGAATCGATCTGGGGGACCATGACGATTGATGCAGAGGCTCTTGCACCTGCTGCACCAATTGAACTTCCTGCAGCTCAAGCAGCCGAGGAATATGACATCTTCTCGATGATTTCTGAGATAAAGAAACCCGCGGAGAAAGCTGCTGTGCTGCTTACCGAGGTTGAAGTCACTCCAAAGCCAGCGCGCCGGGAAATGGTCATGCAGCATGCTGAAGAAGGACAACGGGTTGTTCGTAAGAAGGATTGGATTGCTGAATTCCAAGAAACCACTTTTACATCGTACTTTCATTCAACCCTGGATCTGACTACACCTATTACCACAGCACAGGAGGTTGCGACTACTGAGGATCAGAACCCAATAGTCCGTTATACAACTGCTACTTTGCGCGAAGCCTTACTTCTTTGGGCAGCAGATCATATTCCACAGGATACCTTAAATCGATTTCAGGAACAGATACATTTTGTCGAGGAACAGGTATCACAAGGAGTAGTTGGTTTTACGTTGCAGCAATACGATGGAAACTGTGCGTTAATCTGGCATGCTGA
Organism: Paenibacillus enshidis; assembly: GCF_042136365.1. Classification (NCBI taxonomy): domain Bacteria; kingdom Bacillati; phylum Bacillota; class Bacilli; order Caryophanales; family Paenibacillaceae; genus Paenibacillus; species Paenibacillus enshidis. The sequence continues at coordinate 113,672 of NZ_JBHHMI010000013.1, forward strand.
GCAAGTGTCCTCCGACGAAGTGCAGTTTCGTAGATGGTTGTATCAATTGACCTGTAAGCCGGTACCTTCACAAAAAGTGGATTTAAGTGTATCCGGCAGCAAATCCAGTACAGTAAAATCCAAACAAAATGTACGTAAGACCTATCGCGTATCTACGGATCAAATTGCTATGGACTTCTAGTGATTATTAATATGTTCAAATATTAATAACATAAATCGGGAGGATTCTCATGTGGAAGCATCAATACTAAAAATGCTTGAGATTAACTTAGAACACCTTTCTTCTAAAACAATCCAACTATTAGATGACAACTCGCTTGACATCTTAGTGTTTGAGAAAGAGGGATGAGGATTTTTTATACCGGTGATACACTCTACTGAAAATCTTCCCGAAGATTTGAAACAGATATTCACACTGGCAGAAGCACAGGAATGTGAATATATTATGCTCGACGTCAGTGGAACTGTATACGAACAAATACCAATCTTTGAACGGGTTTGAAGCTTTCAACGGAGCAGCCACTTGTGGCTGCTTTGTTGTTACCAGGACGACCCGATGCCAGTGTTACCTGGCGTAAACGGTTGCTGGTGGGCATCAGTATTGCCGTTAGTTGGGTAATTTTCGCAATATGTGGCGGATCTGCAGGATAGGATTATAGTGCTACACGATGGTGTAGGGGGAGGTGTATTTAAATTAAGAAAGCCCCATTATCCCACTGTATAATAGGAACTTTTTCCCAGTGAAAACGAACGAAAATCGCTGAGCATGTATTTCCGGGTAGATATCATCTTGAATTGCTCAGTTATTTATTTGTGTGTGCCTAATTAGACTGTTATCTGTTTCAATTAACTCTTTAAGTGAATTAGATAAGTAAGCTGTAACTTTCAGGTACTCAGTTGGACACAACGCAAATAAGGGGTGCGGAGCACCCCGACGGGAATCGAGAAAGGGTTATTGCAGAACCGGCTGTTCTCGGAAGGCCCGTTCAAGAGCATCGATGATGGAGAGGGATTGCTTTTTCGCAGTGGAAATGAAACTACGAATACGACTGAATACCTTGGCTCCTTGCTCACTGCGTAACGTCCCGGAAATCTTCTGCTGTACCTTCATCATCCGTATCTCTCGTTCAGCTTGGTTGTTGTCGAAGGGTACACTCGGGTCGCATAAGAAAGTCAGTACGGAAAGCCGATGGGTTTGAAGCCGATCGAGCAAGTTTTTCGGTTTGCTCTGCTTCGGTTTCCCTCGCTTGCCGACGGGCTGCACCACTCGCAGATTCTGTTTCGCATCCTCCAGACGTCCCACTTCCAGAATGCGATCATATCATATCGTGCGGCCAAATGGGAGATCGTTTCTGTCGTCCACGCTTCTCCGGATTGTGCGACCGCCTTGGATTCCAGAAGCAGGTTGATCATCGCTTTGGCCCAGGACGGCTTCTCCTGTTCCAGCACGAAGATCATTTCCCGCAGATGATGGACGTTGCAGAGCGCATGGTCGCATTGGTCGTGCTGAAAATACGGGGCCATGCATAGTGAACGGCGGTACCCCGGAAATTCGGCAGTACGTCGGCATCCTCCATCGCTTCCTTCAGAGATTTGTTGTTTACGAGGAACCTGAATAGTTACAGTTAGCTTTCTATTTCGAAAGAGGAGTGAAAATAAATGGGTTATGGAGGATTTCCGCCACCACCGCCACCGAATGATCTATTCTCACGCTTCCTGAAATTATTGGGCTCACTTTTTAATTTTGTGACTGCATTTATGTCTGGAAATATCCCAACTACAATTGTAACAGGTATAGCATTTCTCGAGGAAGCAGTGCAATTTGTTCAATTCGTATTTGGCCTCCTCGGCCCCCGGTTGGAGGAACCGGACAGAAATAGATTAGAGCGGCTCGTCGCTGGCTTAAAAAAGCAGGGCATCGATGACGCTCATACAGCCTTATTCGGGACATGAAAGCAGTAAGTCGTTGGAAGTTTATTCAAAACTGGAATCACCGATGCTCAGCAGGAGTACAACGTAGTTATCAATAAATTCCCCATTTAATTACATCTACTTTGCGGGTGGTGTCACTTCGCTGGTACTACCCCTATATGGGATTTGGGTAAGCTTTTATTTATCGCCGGATTTCTTATCGAATTCCGGCTTTTTCCTTTTTCTATTTAAATTTAAACAATGATGATTTATACGCCGCTTCAGTTTTCTTGTTTAATTTTCACTGGTGATCGTATACTTAATGTATTATATGATAACTGGACAGTGAAAGTTCCTACGTCTAAGAACAGCGAATCCGCGTCAAAATCAGCTGTATTCTGATTGGAGCGAATAAATTTGGTTATAGGTAAATGCGGGTTTTGAGCAAACAGGTGAAAAATAGACTTACTGAAATGAGCCGCAACCGTGGCTTCGGATACGACGGCACGGGATGGCGTTCGCAGGTAGCGAAAAACAGACCGGGAACGTGTCCCGAGTAACGCAGGGCTATGAGTTGAAGCAGCAAACAAAACTGTGAAGAAATTTTTTTACTGTTTCATCGTAAAAATCTCCGGTGTAGACTTCTCCTTTTTGAAATTCACTTTCTATCCAATTATTACATTCTTGGTAATAACGTGTGGCCGCAATTTTGATTAGGATAATATTCCATAATCAATTAACTAATTAATTAATTAGATGTATAATTAGTTAATGTGAGAAGGGAGGAATATTATGCGATGGCTATCATCTCTTTTTCGAAATAGAGATCCGGTCAAGGTTTTCTTTCGATTTTCAAAAGAGAATGATTTTGTACTATCCGTCGATGCTACGTATTCGCTTAAGACCCTTTCCCAAGCAATGAGGCTAGAAGGAGTGTGGACAGATGGCTCCACGCAAGCCATCCATCCGCAGTATGTCGTAGCGTGCCGGGAGGGTTTGCTCAGATTCAGTGAAGACCAAAGATACGAAATCTCTATTGACCCACGGATATTGCAACTTGATCTGCTCAATTCACATCCTGATGACTTTCGATTCTCGTTAGCGTGGGATCGTGAGCAGATGGAAGCTGTGTGTTTCCCGCCGGACTCGTCTGAAGTGTGGGAGAATGGCTGGTTTTTATTTAATGACAGGATCTTTCAAATCCGTGGGTGGACAGCTAAGGATAACATTTGGATTCAGTCTCCCATACCGGCTACGAAAATCGTTGAATTTCTGAGCATAACTATCCCTGATGCACTCCAGCGCGGCATTCCTATAGACTCTTCTATTAAGCTGCGGAAGCTACCAATATTTCACCTGGACATTGTGAAGGTGACGGAAGTAAGCATACTGATGATCCTTTTGAAAAATTGCCGACGGCCAGAAATTGTACCGGGCATAGAGGATTATGTGTTGGCTGACAATGATCAATTTTTCCTTAGCCCTTATCAAAATGAAATAGAGCAATTTTTGCTGAGCTGCGAGAAGCAGGGAAGGGACCGGTTTATTCTAAAGGGGCAGCAGATTCCATACCTGCTTGATCATATCGAAAAGTGGAGCAGTTATATCCGCGGCGATGTAGATGCCCTTCATTCCATGCACCGTATTATTCGAAACTTTGAATTGTCTCTTGAGGCTATTATGGAATACCACAAGGGGATCGGGTCCGTGTACGGCATGCCAGTAATCGGAACAGGTGATCAACGAATGAAGGCGCTGGAACTTCACTTTTCTTACCGAGCACATGAGCGTTATATTTTTCACCCTAATGGATGGATACCGGTCCGCATTTTAGCTAATCAAGGTTTGCTGGACAATGCATTATCCATAGCTAAAGTAGAGCTTACTCCCGACGAAATTGTTCAGCAACGATCCAATCAGTTCGAACAGTTTCCATTCATCTCTGATCTTCCTACTTTTCCTGCTATGGATGCAGCCTCACATCTGAAAGCATTACTGCAATGTGGTTTGCAGGGAGGGGTGGCCTGCGGTGAGAGAGTCTGGTTACCGGCAAGCTACCATATCCTGATGGACTTGATAGAACAGCACCCTGACTTCACTATTCTACTGATGGGCCCAAAAAACCAACTTGAACGATTTGAACGTGGTTGGACGGGTTCTTCGATAACCTGGATTAAAGAAGAGGATCGACTTGAAGCAATACCAACCTTGGTCGCTGTCACGCCTTACATAGCTGGCAAGAATCGTTTTATTCAAGACCGAAACTTTGATATTTGCATTTTTCTTGCTCCAGAAGAGGTCGTCAAAACCGAGGCTAATAAGACATTTGAATGGATGTGTCAAGTACGCGCTAGACTCCGTTTGTCTTTTTATGTGAATCCTCCTGAAGCTATAAATATGAAAATTCAAGCATCCATCCTGGGTTATCAAGATCCGAATGTAGCGCAGCAATTGATATACCCTGCGGCCTTTGGAAAGATAGTAGCCGACATTGTTCAAGAAGAAACAGAATCGGTGTACCTACAGACGCCAGAGCAGATTTTTGTAGCTCATGCAAGACAATTCGAGGAAGCAGCACTACCTTCGGGCGGACTTCTAGCACCAGATGGATATGAGGGGTACTTACCGCAGTTCACAGCAGAACAGGCTTCCTGGTATTTCTACTGGCGTGCTGAAACGAGGGCAGGACGCTACCATAAGACTTCCTTGCCTTGTATCTTTATGTACATCTATGAGCTGATAAACGGTATTGGCTGGATAGAACCAATAGATGGCCAGCGGCAGCTTATATCGATTTGGAATTTCTACCGTAATGACTTTCCTGAGCTGGCGTCATACTTGATGGATTGGATAGCGGATTTTTCCTGGGTATATGGTGTTGAGGTGGACCATATGGAGGTGATCGCGGGTCATGTGGATTTTGTTTCAACTCCCGTTATCGATGCAGCACTCATGCAGCGGCTCCGGGATACGCCGGCACGAATACCGTTTGACATCATAACCCAGCTGTATAATGAACCAACAGACTATATCGATTCGATTAAGGAGCAAATGGAGTTTCATTTGCCTCGCGTTATTGGATGGTGCAGTACACAACTCCATAAAGATCATGGAGTATCATTGGCGGAACAATTCCAGCCAGCAGAGGTAGAGTCGGTTCAGCGTAACGTGTTTCGGCATGCCTTGTATGCCGGCAGCCAGCGAACTGTTTTGTTACAAGTTTCTCCTTACAGAGACAATAAACCGTTTCGGGATTGGATTACGAGCATCATCCGGTATTCGGAAAATAAGATACGTTTCGCTTCCAACATGAAGGCGAGGTATCGACAGACTGCGCTTGCGCCTGGTTTGCAGCAGCACATCGATCAGTATTTCACGGCTCACCAGGCACAGGTTCTACGAAAAGAAAGGAATATCCGGATTAACCAGGAGGTTCTTCTGTCGCTGCAGGAGGACACAGAGCAAGTACAGCAGATGCTTGCTACAGAGAATGTTTACGAACCCCTAGAAACCAACGAAGATCAGCATCCATTGATGATGGCCGCGCAGGTGGAGGAAATGCAGATCGGATCCAAGGAGGGGAGCAGCTGGGAGCAGCTGCGTCAACGTCTACATCCGAAACATCTACAATTATTGACATTAATCAAACAGAGTGCTCCTGCAGCAGAGCTGGTTCAAGCAGCTGCAGCTCATGGCACAATGCTTGAGCTTTTGCTGGACGAGGTCAATGATATAGCTATGGAAACCCTGGGTGACTTGCTCATTGATGGAACAGTCATCGTCGAGGAATATCGGGAACTAATCAATTTTGGATGAGGTGATCTTTTTGACTGACTTAAAAATCCCCAAACGAGTAACGACTGCAATTATTAATTCCTTAACGGCAGGGGTAGTCCCGAGGATCGGACTGGAGTATGTGGCCGTTGGCAGAAAGCAGGAAATAGAGGCTATATTGCGTGACATGGATAGTATAGCAGAGGGAGGCGCAGCCTTCAGGCTCATTACTGGCAGATATGGTAGTGGGAAAAGCTTTCTGCTGCAGACCATTCGTAATTATGCGATGGACCGGGAATTTGTAGTTGCAGATGCGGACTTATCCCCCGAACGTCGGCTGGTGGGATCGAAGGGCCAAGGAATAGCCACATACCGAGAATTGATATCCAGGCTATCCACGAAAACAAGACCGGATGGCGGGGCGCTGGAGATTATGATTCAAAAGTGGGTTTCTAGTATCCAACAAGCAATTATGACGGAGGAGGGCCTGCTGCCGGATGACCCCGCTGTAACGATCGGGGTTGAGCAGCGCATTTATCACACCATTACTCAGATGCATGCGCTAATTCATGGATTCGATTTTGGTAAGGTTCTTGCTACCTACTGGAGCGGATACAAGCTGGGCGATGATGAGAAAAGGCAAGCTGCTTTACGCTGGCTCAGAGGAGAGTACAGTACCCGGACAGAAGCAAGAAAAGAGCTTGGCGTGACGGTCATTATCGACGATGACAGTTGGTATGACTATGTGAAGCTTTGGGCCGAATTTTCGACCCGGATCGGTTACAAAGGGCTACTGTTGATGATTGATGAGGGTGTGAATTTGTACAAAATCACGAACGCTGTGTCCAGGCAAGGGAATTATGAAAAATTGCTTTCTATGTTCAATGACACTATGCAGGGTAAAGCAAGGCACCTGGGTATTTACATAGGAGGGACACCGCAATTTTTGGAGGATGAACGCAGGGGATTATTCAGTTATGAAGCTTTGCGATCGCGGCTCGTGGAAGGCCGGTTTTCAGAGGCAGGTTATCAGAATTATGTCGGCCCGCTCATTCGGCTGAATGTACTATCGCATGAAGAAATTCTAATCCTTTTGCAGAAATTGAAGGAGATCCATGCGTTACACTTTGGGTATCTAGCAACATTGAGCAATGATCAGTTGGTTCAATTCATGCAAATGACAATGAATCGTCTTGGAGCTGATGAACTGCTCACCCTACGAGAAGTGATCCGTGATTTTTTGGATCTGCTTCATACGCTGCGGCAGAATCCGGATATACGCTATGATGACCTTCTGCAAGAACGCAGTGAACAAAATTCCATCGAACCTCTTCACGATGAGATGGACCAACTCCTGGAGGAATTCGAACTGTGACGGCGTACTTTTCCAAGCTGGCGCCATTTATTCAGGAGTATATTTATAGAAAGAAGTGGGAGAAGCTGCAGGAAACCCAAGTAGAAGCAGTAAAGGTGATCCTCGAGACCGAGAATCATGTTTTAATCGCAGCAGGAACGGCTTCTGGCAAGACGGAAGCCGCTTTGTTCCCGGCTCTCACAGATTTGTATCATCGACCATCCGCATCGATAGGCATTCTATACATCGCCCCTCTGAAGGCACTCATTAACGACCAGTTTGATCGGCTTCAGGAACTGCTAAAGGAAGGGAATATCCCTGTAGCACACTGGCATGGGGATGTGTCCAGGTCCGAGAAACTAAAAGTGATGAAACATCCTGCAGGTATCCTGCAAATAACGCCAGAATCTTTAGAAGGATTGCTGATGAATCATCCTGCTGCCATCCAGGAGATGTTTCATGATCTTCGATACGTCGTTATCGATGAGATGCATGCTTTTATGGCAGCCGATCGCGGAGCGCAGCTGCTGTGTCAGCTGGGCCGAATCGAGAAGCTGGCTTCCTGTCGTCCATGTAGGATCGGTTTATCTGCTACGCTAAGCGATTACAAAGGAGCAGCTGCCTGGTTGGGATCGGGAAGCACGGTACCGGTGAAAGTGAT